>JANNQE010001005.1:0-2271 GCA_031441625.1 Planctomycetia bacterium | reverse complement strand
GACCCGAATCCTGTAGCCGGGGTCTGTGACCCCGGTTCCGACCGGCCTCACCGAGGCCGGCTACAGCAGACGACATACCGCACACCCCACACCCACATTCACCACCCATGACCCGCCGCGTCTTCACACTGCTCGCCCTGCTGGCCGCCGCCGCCCCGCTCGTCGCCGCCGACGCCAAGCCGGACGACAAGGGCAAGAAGCTGCTGTACAAGCTGTTCGAAACGTCCGTGGCGTCCGCCGCCGACTGCACCGCCCGCCTCCAAGTGGACGGCAAGGACGTGATCCTCGGCACGGTGGTCGGCAAGGACGGGCTGATCCTGACCAAAGGGAGCGAGCTGATCGGCAAGGACGGCAAGCTGAAGGAGGGCGTGAGCTGCCTTCTGCCCGCCCTGCACGACGGCTCGGCCTACGACGTGACCGTGAAGGGGTATCACAAGGACTCCGACCTGATGCTGCTGAAGGTGGACGCGGACAAGCCGCTGGCGGCCGTCAAGTTCGCCGACCCGAAGAAGGCCGAGCCGGGCAACTGGGTGGCCGTCGCCGGGCCGAAGACGCTCGGCTCGGAGTCGCTCGAGCCGCTCGCCGTCGGGATCGTCAGCTCGGCCAGCCGCACCCTCTACCTGCCCGAGAGCCGCATCGAGAACGCCAACCGCGGGTACCTGGGCATCACCTTCGCCAACATGGCCAAGGACACCGACACGAGCATCGAGAAGGTGACGAACGAGTCGGCCAAGAAGGCGGGCATGAAGGCGGGCGACTTCATCGTCGGGCTGAACGGCAAGGACGTGAAGAACAAGGACGAGGTCTTCGACGTGATGAACCTGACCCGGCCGGGCGAGACGCTGACGGTGAAGGTGAAGCGGAAGGGCAAGGAGAAGGAGGCGGACGAGGAGCTGACGTTCAAGGTGACGACCATCCCGCTCGCCGGCATGGACCGCGGGGCGCTCCAGAACAGCATGGGCGGCACGCTCTCCGACCGCCGCGGCGGGTTCAGCAAGGTGATCCAGCACGACATGGTGCTGAACCCCAAGCTGTGCGGCAGCCCGCTGGTGGACGTGGACGGGAACGTGCTGGGGATCAACATCGCCCGCGCCGGGCGGGTGGAAACGTGGGCACTGCCGGGCGACGTGGTGGAGACGGTGCTCAAGGAGTTCAAGGACGGCAAGTACCCGTTCCCGAAGGCCGAGGCGGTGAGCAAGGACGACAAGAAGAAGGACGACAAGAAGTAGGTGCCGCCTGCCGGGCGGCACCCTGGACCGGCGGGCCGAGCAAGTCGGAAGGACCGCAATTCCGCCGCTCGATCTCCGACGAGCCGCGACCGCCAGGGAGCGGGGGGAACATCCTCCCTGCCCACTGGCGGTCGCGGCTCGTTCGGGCGGTCACTTCACCGCCGGGGTGCCGACGCCGCTCTTGCGGGCGGCCAGCGGGTGCTTCGAGAGCGGTTTGTGGTTGTCCAGGCCGACCACTGTGAGCGTCTTGCCCGACTCGGCCAGCGTCACTTCCAGTTCGTGCAGCTTCTCCATCACGCTGTGGTCCACCAGCTTCGTCTGCGACAGGTCCACGGTGATGTCGTCCCGCGTCTCGGCCTGGGTGAGAATCACCTTCCGCAGGCCGAGCCAGTTGCTGAACACCGCCGCCCGGCGGACGAGGATCGTCACCCTGGGATCAGTTGAACTCCGGTTCCGGCTGAGCCTCGATATCGGCGGTCACAGCGCTGGCTTCTTCGGTCGCCTGCTCAAGCGGCTTGGCTTTCGTGCTGTCGAAGAATTTCCGGAGCACGGCGAAGAGGATGATGGCGGAGAGCACTCCGATCAAAAAGTCGGTGGCCACCACCATGACGGCCGTCCAGAACATCAGGATGACGTGGAAAAGGTTGGTCTTGAACACTTCCTTCACTTCCGTTTTTTTCACCATCCCTGTGGCCACGTACAGGAGCAGGCCGCCGATGCACGCCATCGGAACAGTGCCCAGGAACGTGGCCAGAAAGAATGCGAGGGCAACTTTCAACACCGCCTTGAAGATCCCGGCGAGCGGGGAAATGGCTCCGAGTTTGATGTTCGCGGCCGTCCGGGCCAGGGCGCCCGTGTGCGGGAACCCGTTCACGAGGGGCACGACAATCTGCACCCACCCTTGTCCCCACAGTTCCTTGTTCGGGTTGAACGGCGTGCCGGTGTTTCCGGCGAGCCGTGACTTCATGCCGGCATTGCGAAAATCCCTACTGCATGAAGGACTGTCCGCCGGATGCGATTCATCGCAATCCGAATGGAGAGG
>JANNQE010001004.1:0-4557 GCA_031441625.1 Planctomycetia bacterium | reverse complement strand
GATCAACAAGTTCACCCGCGACCTCAACGACTGGCTCGCACATAACAACAAGAAGCTCGGGAAGCCCACGGTCAAAGACGGCAGTCTCGTCCTCACGAAGGATACAACGACAACCCGCTCCGCCGCGAGCCATTCCGTGATCGTCGGCTACCACCTCATCTTCTCCGCCTACGGGTTCTGGCTGCCGAACGACCCCCGCGGGTCGTGGTCCACGTTCGTCGGCTCGTGGGACTTGTTCCGGGCGGGCGGCAAGGCGACGAAAGAGAAGGTGACGGAACGGCGGTCGTATGCCCGAGACCCGCACGACCGGGCGAAACGGCTGGCGACGAATGCTCAGTTACTCCGCCCGCCCGTGAAATTCACCGGCGTTCAGGCGAGGGCCGTCGGCCGCGGGTTCGGCGAGTACGTCGAGAAGTCTGGTCTTCGCGTGTGGGCGTGCGCAATCATGCCCGACCACGTTCACCTGGTGGTCGGCAAGTTCCGGATGACGATGGAGCAACTCACGATCCAGTTGAAGCAGGCGGCGACCACCCGGCTGGTGGAAGAAGGTGTTCACCCGTTCCAGCACCTGAAACCCGCCGACGGCCCACCGCCGAAGTGCTTCGCGGTCGGGGAGTGGAAGGGGTACTTGGACCCGGACGACGTGGCCCGATGTGTTCATTACGTCGAACAGAACCCGACAAAGGACGGGTTGCCGTCGCAAATCGGCGTGTGGTCATTCGTCACCCCGCCTGACGTGTGACCCGCTCGTCTGCGCCTCGCGGCGAACCCAACCACGGTTCGCCGCGAGGCGCAGACGAGCGCGTTTCACCGCCCCCATTCTTCGCGGTCGCCGGGTTGGGGCACGGCCACGTCGCCGAAGCCCATCTCGCCGAGGGTGCCGGCCAGCGCTTCGGCCTGCTCCCGCTCGCCGTGGATCAGCCGCACCTTCTTCACCTTGCCGGCCAAATGCCCCAGGTACGCGCGGAAGTCGTTCACGTCCGCGTGCCCGCTGAACCCGTCCAAATGCACCACCTCGATCCACTTGTTCCACTCTTTCCCCTGGATCCACACGGTCGGCTTGTTGTCCATCAGCCGCCGGCCGGTGGTGCCCGGTGCCTGGAACGACACCAGCACCACCGCACACCGCGGGTCGTCGATCACGTGCCGCAGGTGCCCGACGATCCGCCCGGCGTCGCACATGCCGCTGCTGGCGATGATGATGTGCGGGCCGGGCTTGAGCGTCAGATCCTGGCTCGCCTCGTAGCTGCGGATGTAGCTCACGCCGTCCCCGCCGAGCACCCCGTGGCCTTCGCGCACGGCCTCGGCCACCGTCGGGTCGAGGCTGTCCGGGTGCGAGCGGTACACCTCCGCCACCTGCCCGGCGAGCGGGCTGTCCACGAAGATCGGCACCTTCGGCACCTTGCCCGCCCGCAGGCCGAGTTGCAGGAAGTGGATGATGAGCTGGCAGCGGCCGAGGCTGAACGCCGGGATGAGCACCTTGCCGCCGCGGGCGATGGTGGCGGTCACCGCCGCGTACAACTTCTCGATGGTCGCGTCGAGCGCCGTGTGCGTGCGGTTGCCGTAGGTGCTCTCGCACACCAGCAGGTCGGCCGCGGGCACCTCGCCGGTCGGCTTCAGCAGGGGGATGCCCCGCCGCCCCAGGTCGCCGCTGAACGTCAGGCTCCGCCGGCCTTCCGGCCCCGGCGCGGTCATGTGGACCATCGCCGACCCGAGGATGTGCCCGGCCTCGATGAACTTGAACCCGACCCCGCCGCCCAGGTCCATCATCTGCCCGTACTTCACACTCACCACCCGGTCGAGCGCGCGGTCCACGTCGGCGTAGGTGTACAGCGGCTGCACCCACGGCTCGGCGTAGTTGCGGGCGATGTTGATGTGGGCGGCTTCCTCTTCCTGAATTTTGGCCGAGTCGCGGAGCATGACGCCCAGCAGGTCGTGCGTGGCGGGCGTGGCGTACACGGGGCCGGTGAACCCCTGCCGCACGAGCGTGGGCAGGTTGCCGCTGTGGTCGATGTGCGCGTGACTGATGATGACGGCGTCGATCTGGTCCGGGTGGAACGGGAACCGCCCGTTCCGCTGGCGGGTCTCCTCGCGGCGGCCCTGGTTCAGCCCGCAATCCAGGAGGATGCGGCGGCCGGCGGCGTCGGCCAGGTGCATCGACCCGCTCACGCTGCTGGCCGCCCCCCAGAAGGTGATGGCCGGCTCGGGCGTGCCGCCGGCGGGGGGCAACGGGTCGGGTGGTGTGGTGCTCATCCCCCAATTCTAGGTGGGCGGGCAAGGGTGGGGCGTGCGATCCGGCCGGCGGGCATTAGAATGCCCTGATACGGCTACCCCTTCGGCGGACTCGTCATGCTCGTCGGACAGACCCTCGGCAACGCGGCCAAAGGGGCGATCCTCATCGAGAAGGAGCTCGGCAGCGGGGCCATGGGCACCGTCTACCTGGGGCGGCTGACGGCCGGCGGGAAGGTGCGGCCGGTCGCCCTCAAGATGGTCTCCCTCGGCCTGCTCGGGAACGAATCCGCCATGAAGCGGTTCACCCGCGAGAGCGCCATCCTCCAGCAGCTCAAGCACCCGCACATCGTCCGCCTGTTCGGCACCGGGCACTACCGCGGCACCCCGTACATCATCATGGAGTTCGTGGACGGCGAGCCGATGGACAAGGCCCTCTCCCGCCGCGGGCGGCTCGGCTGGGAGGAGGTGTTCGGGTACGCCAAGCAACTGTGCGAGGCCCTCCAGCACGCCCACGACAAGGGCATCATCCACCGCGACCTGAAGCCGTCCAACCTGATGATCACGCCCGACGGGGTGCTCAAGCTGGCCGACTTCGGCATCGCCAAGGACACCGACGTGACCGCCCTGACCGGGGCGAACAGCACCATCGGCACGGCCGCGTACATGTCGCCCGAGCAGTGCCGCGGGTCGAAGGACCTGTCCGCCAAGTCGGACTTGTACTCCCTCGGCGTGGTCATGTACGAGCTGATCACGGGGAAGAAGCCGTTCTTCGCCGAGACGACCATGGACATGTTCCTGATGCACGTGAACGAGACGGCCGTGCGGCCCGGCCGCCTGATGCCGGACATGCCCGTGTGGGTGGACAATTTGATCATGCACTTGCTGGAGAAGGCCCCCGACACGCGGCCGTACGACGCGGCCACCGTCAAGCGGATGATGGAGGAGATCGAGGCGAAGGTGGAGAGCCACCAGAGCGCCGGGGTGGAGGTGGCCACCTCCCGCCGGGTGGACCGCAAGACGTCCGACGACAAGCCGACCGACGCCGACCGCGAGGCGGCGCGGGCACTCAAGGGCAAGAAGAAGAAGAAGAAGAAGGCCGTGCCGCTGCTCCAGCAGGCGTGGGTGAAGGCGGCCGGGCTGGGCGTGGTGCTGGCCGGGCTGTTGGGCATCGGCGTGTGGCTCATGTGGCCGCCTTCGCCGGACAAGGCGTTCGCCCAACTGAAGGCGGCCGGCGACGAGAGCAAGCGGGAAGCCGCCGTCGAGTTCCTCAAGCAGCACGGCGGGTCCGGCCACCCGAGCGTGGACGAGGCGAAGGGCATCTATAAGGCCGCCCAGACGAGGTACATCGAGACCACCATCCTGAACCGGGCGGGCAAGACGGAAGACAAGGCGAAGGCTCGCACCACCTTCGACGGCGAAGACGAGGCGGTCATGCGGAACATCTGGGACGCCATCGACGCCGAGCGCGGCGGCAAGCTGGCCGACGCCCGACGCCACTGGCAGTACGTGAAGGAGAAGGTGCCCGACCCGGACTGGGCGAAGGTGGGCGACGACGACGCCATGCGGTACACGCCGTACAAGTGGGTGGCCGAGAAGCGGCTGGCCGACATCGACGCCGTGCCCGCCCTCTACGCCCAGGTGCAAAAGAAGTTGGACACCGCCCGCGTGAACGAGGACTTCCCGACCGGCAACCCGTCCGACCCGGAACTGAACGCCTTCCGCGCCGTGCGGCTGGAGTCGCTCGGCGACACGGCCAAAGCCAGCAAGGTGTGGGACGGCATCGTGAGTTCGCACCTGGCCGACCTGCCCAACCTGCGGTGGTTCCTGCTGGCCGCCGACCGCCGCGCCGCCACCCGCCCGGACAAGGACAAAGAGTCCGAGGCCGCCGCCAAGCGGGTGGAGATGGTGACGAAGCGGGTGCAAGCGGCGAGCGACCGCTGGGCGACGGCGAAAGACGAGAAGGGCGACCTGACCGCCCCGCAGGAGGTGCGGAACGCCTGCCGCGACCTGATCGACCTGTACGACGACGAGAAGGACGCCGCCATCAAGAAGGCGGTGGCCGACGCCAAAGTGCTCCTCGCCGCCGCCGACAGGCGGTAGTGGGATGAGCGTCTTTCGTGTTGGGAGGGTTTGGCTGTTGTGGGAGGTTGCCCGCCCACCGCCGCGAAGCGGCCGGCGTTCGTAGCCCAGGGCGGAAGCCCTGGGACCCGTCACCCCACCCCACCCCCCCCGCCCCGAAGGGGCCGGCGTCCACCCCCACGCCGGCCCCTTCGGGGCGGAGTCTCGTTCGCCCCACTCCCCAGGGCTTCCGCCCTGGGCTACTAA
>JANNQE010001003.1:0-2795 GCA_031441625.1 Planctomycetia bacterium | reverse complement strand
CCCTGGGTGTCGATGCCCCAAACGGATCGCCTCGACAGGGACGACGGACGACGGACGACGGCCCCTTCGGGGCGGAACAACAATGACCACCCGTCCCCAGGGCTTCCGCCCTGGGCTACGGACGACGGCCCCTTCGGGGCGAAAGGAACGTCATGCCTAAACGCATTCTGATCGTCGGCGGGGTGGCCGGCGGGATGAGCGCCGCCACCCGCCTGCGGAGATTGGACGAGTTCGCCGACATCGTCGTGTTCGAGCGCGGGCCGTTCGTGTCGTTCGCCAACTGCGGCCTGCCGTACCACCTGGGCGGGGAGATCGCCGACCGCGGCAAGCTGATCGTGCAGAGTCCGCAGCGGTTGAAACAGGTGTTTCGGCTGGACGTGCGGGCGAACACGGAAGTCGTGGCCATCGACCGCACGGCGAAGGCCGTCACCGCCCGGCACGTCATCACAGGCGACGAAACCACCGAGCAGTACGACGAGTTGATCCTCGCCACGGGTGCGACCGCCGTCATCCCGCCCACGCCCGGCCTCCGCCGGCCCGGTCACTTCAATCTGCGAACCATCCCGGACATGGACGGGGTGATGGACTGGATCACCAAGCAGAGCGCGAAGACGGCGCTCGTCCTCGGTGGCGGGTTCATCGGCCTGGAAGCGGCGGAGCAACTGCACCGTCGCGGGCTGAGAGTCACGGTGGTCGAAAAGAACCCGCAGGTGCTCACGCCGCTCGACCCGGAGATGGCCGCCCACGTTCAGATCGAGTTGAAGAAACACGGCGTGCGGCTGGAACTGAGCAACCCGGTGGAGCGGTTCGAGGACGCGGAGACCGGGGCGTCCATCGCAATTCTGGCGAACGGTACCCGTATTCCCGCCGACGTGGTGATCGTCGGTGTGGGCGTGCGGCCGGAGTCGAAGCTCGCCAAAGATGCGGGGCTGGAGATCGGCACCAGCGGCGGGGTGAAGGTGCGCCAGCGGTTGCAAACGTCCGACCCGCACGTCTGGGCAGTGGGTGACGTGATCGAGGTGACGCACGGCGTCACCGGCACGCCGGCGGTCATTCCACTCGCGGGGCCGGCCAACCGCCAGGGGCGGATCGTCGCCGACAACATCTGCGGGCGGCAGTCGCTCTACCGCGGCACGCTCGGCACGGCGGTGGTCCGCGTGTTCGACACCACCGCGGCGGTGGTCGGAGCGAACGAAACGCTGTTGAAGAAGACGGGCACGCCGTTTCAGGCGGTGCATTTGCACCCGAACAGCCACGCCGGGTACTTCCCCGGTGCCAAGCCGATCGCACTGAAGGTGCTGTTCGACCCGCAGTCGGGCAAGCTGCTCGGCGCTCAAGCCGTCGGCGAAGACGGCGTTGACAAGCGGATCGACGTGATCGCCACCGCGATCTTTGCCGGCATGACGATTCACGACCTGGCCGAGTTGGAACTGTGCTACGCCCCGCCGTTCGGCAGTGCCAAAGACCCGATCAACCTGGCGGGGATGGCGGCGCAGAATATCACCGAGGGATTGGTCGAAGTGGCCCAGTGGCACCAGGTGCCGGCGCTGATCGCGAACGGGGCGGTGGTGGTCGACGTGCGGGAACCCGGCGAACGGGACGGCGGCATCATCCCCGGTTCGCTGTCGATCCCGCTCGGGCGGTTGCGTGACCGGCTCGGCGAGCTGCCGAAGGACAAGGAGTTGCTCGTCCACTGTGCGAGCGGGCAGCGGTCGTACAACGCCTGCCGGGTGCTGACCCAGCACGGGTTCAAGTGCCGGAATCTGACGGGTTCGTTCAAGACGTGGAAGGCGGCCCAACAGTCGGCCTGAAAGGCCGGGTTCTGTCAGCCCAGGCCGTACTGCCTGGGTTACGAATGCCACAAACACCACCGCCCTGAAGGGGCGGGTTCAATGAAGCCGCCCCTTCAGGGCGGATCGTTTTTCCCTCCTGCGTACCCAGGGCTGCGCTCGCTCCGCTCGCTCGCCCTGGGCTGACAGAACCGACCCTTTCAGGGTCGAAGCGAGATCCCCCCATGCCCACTATCACACCGGCTGAACTTCAAACCCTGCTCTCACGCGGCCCGGTCGAACTGCTCGACGTGCGCACCCCGCTGGAGTTCGGCGAGGTTCAAGTCGTCGGGGCGAAGAACGTCCCGCTCGACCAACTGAATCCGGTAGCGCTCGGCGACCGCTCCCGCACCCTGTACGTCATCTGCCGCAGCGGCACCCGCGGGCAGAAGGCGTGCGAGAAGCTGGCCGCCGCCGGGTTCACGAACGTGACGAACATCAACGGCGGTACGCAGGCGTGCGAACAGGCCGGGCTGCCGGTCGTGCGGGGCAAGAAGGTGATGTCGCTCGAACGCCAGGTGCGAATCGCCGCCGGGGGCATCGCGCTCACGGGGGCCGTGCTCGCGCTCGCCGTCCACCCGTGGTTCGCAGGCATCCCCGCGTTCATCGGCGCGGGGCGGGTGTTCGCCGGCATCTCCGACTGGTGCGGCATGGGCCTGCTCATCGCCAAGATGCCGTGGAACCGCCGGGCGGCGTGCCAGGTGTAAATCGCACGCGGGTGGCGTTGCGGCGCGTGACCCCGCCCGGATACGTTGAATGCAGCCCACCGGCGGAGCCGCCCTATGAACGCCACCGACCCGCCGCCGACCGACCCGCTCGGCACCGGCGAGTACACCCCGCTCTCCGAACTGCCCGCCGGCCCGCGGTACACGCGGTCGAGCTTGCACGCCACCGGCGGCAGGGGGGAGGTGTGGCGGGCGGGGGACGCCGCGTGGGGCGGCGAGGTGGGGATGATGCGGGGGGGGG
>JANNQE010001002.1:0-4943 GCA_031441625.1 Planctomycetia bacterium | reverse complement strand
GCAACGCCCTGGGTGGGCTGAAGGCCTGCGACACCTGCTCCCAGCCTTTCAGGCTGGTGTGGTGTCCGATCCGGATCCCAGGGCGTTGCCCTGGGCTGAGGGCTGTCAGGCCTTCGGCCTGTTCGGTGGTTCGGCCGGCAGTGCCTTCCCCAGCGTCAGGAACAGACTTACAACCGAATGCCGCCGGACACGTCCAGCCACGCGCCCGTCACCCAGCGGGCGTCGTCAGCACACGAACGCCACCGCGTCGGCGATGTCGTCCGGCATGCCGATCCGCCGCAGGGCGGTGAGCTGCTCCTCCATCTCCTCTTCCGCCTTCGTCTTGCCGCTCGCCGGGCCGTTCATGTCGGTGCGGGTGGACCCCGGCGCCACCGCGTTCACCCGGATGCCCTTCGGCCCGAGTTCGGCGGCCAGCACGCGGGTCATCACGTCGATGGCCCCCTTGGTGGCCGAATACACCACCGAGCCGGGGTAGGCCATGCGGCTGATGGCGCTGGCGATGTTGACGATGCACCCGCCGCCGTCGAACGCGGCCGCCGCCTTCTGGGCGCACAGCAGATAGCCCCGCACGTTCAACCCGAAGTGGGCGTCGAAGTCCTCAGCGGTCACTTCTTCGAGCATCTGCCGCTTCATGATGGCGGCGTTGTTCACCAGGATGTCGAGCCGACCGTAGGCCGTCTTCACCGCGGTGAAGAGGGTGTCGATCTCGGCCGGCTGGCTCACGTCGGCTTGAATCGCCGTGGCCGCCCCGCCCGCCTTTTCGATGGCGGCGACCACCTCGTTCGCCTCGGCTTCACTGCGGCCGTAGTTGACGACCACTTTCGCCCCATCGGCGGCGAGCCGCTTGGCGATGGCCGCCCCGATCCCGCGACTGGCCCCGGTGACCAGGGCGACCTTACCACTCAGGCGCATGACGAAACTCCGGTGCGATGACCTCGCCCAGAGATGGTAGGAGTTGACGTGACCCCGAAAGGCGAGCGGGGGCGAAATGTGACCGCGGGGTGGTGTCGCAACTCCTACGCGGCGAGGGGTTGGTCCCAGCGGATGTCCACGCCGGTGACGGGCACGGTGCGGTCGGCCTTTCGCACCATCGGCAGCAGGGCGTACAACCGCTCTTCGAGATCGGGTATCACTGCCGTCGGCGAAATGGCCACCACCATGCTCCGCTCGTGGGCGGACTCGCTGGAGCGGGATTCGTCGTACTCTAGTCCGAGGTCCGGGGCGAGCGCTCGCAGCTTCGCGATCAGGGCGAAAGTGTGTCTCGCCACGACATCTTTCGGTGTGTCCACCGCGTACGTCACCTCCACAGCAATCCACACCGGCGACGGCTCGGCCCACTTCGAGCAATCGGTGATCGTACCGGGAATCGGGATGGCCCCGTCAATCGACTTCCCACGGCTCCACTGGGTGGTCGGGATGTGCGGTGCCCAACCGGAACAATCAGTCGTTGTGCCAGGAATCTGTTTCGCCCCGTTGACGGAGCGGCCGCGGCTCCACTTTTTTTCAGGCATCAGCCTTCCCTCCGTCGGCTTCCAGGTATGTGACCGTCGCCACGTTGCCTTCCAGCGGCACTTCGCCGGCAGCCGTCAGGGCCACAATGCGGAACTCGTAACTGCCCTCGTACTCGAACGGCAGATCGGCGAACCGGAACGTCACATGGTGAACGGCCAACCGGTTCACGTCACCCGGAAACACATACGGGTCGGTGTGGACGGACGACCCGACCACGCGGAATGACACATCGTTGCCGTCAAGCGGGTCGATTCGCTGTCGGATTTCGACCCCGAGTTGAATCGCTCCCAACCCGCCCACCAGTTGAGTATACACCGCCAGCACATCTTCCCGAAACGGGAAGTGACCGCCAGTTTCGAGGAATTGGACCGAGAGGGGTCGAGCCAGAACCCACTCGTTTTCATCCTCGGCGAACCCCAGGTCACGGCAAAGGATCACCTGTCGCACGGTGGGCAGGATCACCGGCGGAGTCGGATCTGTACTCACAGACGATCTCCGAAGGTGGTGAGAGTTTACCCGCTCACGCCCCCAGGTGCCGCACGATCTCGGCCGTGATGCTCGCGGTGTTGCCGGTACCGCCCAGGTCGCGGGTCAATCCCACGCCGGCCTTGAGTGTGGCTTCCACCGCGTGCTCGATCCGCTCGGCGGCTTTGCGCTCGCCCACATGGTCGAGCATCATGGCGGCGCTCCGCACCACCGCGATGGGGTTCGCCAGCCCTTTGCCGGCGATGTCCGGGGCGCTGCCATGCACCGCCTCGAACACCGCGTAGCGGCTGCCCATGTTCGCCCCCGGCACCACCCCCAGCCCGCCCACCAGCCCGGCGCACAGATCGGAGATCACGTCGCCGAACAGGTTCTCCATCACCAGCACGTCGAACGGCGTCGGGTCGAGTGCCAGCTCCAGGCAGACGTTGTCGATGGACTTCTCTTCGAACCCGATGAACGGGTACTCGTCGGCCACCCCGCGGGCGCACTCCAGGAACAGCCCGTCGGAAAGCCGCATCACGTCGGCCTTGTGGCAGAACGTCACCCGCCGCCGGCCCATCCGCACGGCCAGGTCGAAGGCGTACTTGACAATCCGCTCACACGCCGGCTTCGTGATGACCCGCAGGCTCTCGATGACGCCCGGAACCACCTGGTGTTCGAGGCCGGCGTACAGCCCTTCGGTGTTCTCGCGGACGACCACCAGGTCCACGTCGGTGTACGGCGTCTTCACGCCCGGCAGCGTCTTCACCGGCCGCACGCTGGCGTACAGGTCCAGCCCCTGCCGCAGTCGCACGTTGATGCTGCGAAAGCCCTTGCCCACCGGGGTGGTACACGGCCCCTTCAGGGCGACGCGGTGCTTGCGGATGAGGTCGAGGGTTTCTTCGGGGAGTGGTTCGCCGTGCGTCTCGGCGGCCCCCAGGCCGGCGGCGGCGGGCACCCAGTCGATCTTCACGCCGGCGGCGGCGACGATCTGCTTGGTGGCGGCCGTGACTTCCGGCCCGATGCCGTCGCCTTCGATGAGCACGATCTGCATGCGCGAAACCCCGTGGGATGGGGTTTGGTGTACCTAATAGAACCGCGACCGGCAGGGAGCGGGTGGCAATCACCACCCGCTCCCTGTCGGCCGCGGTTCCACTTCTGCACTCGTTACCGCCAGTAGCCGTACCCGTAGCCGGGGTTCACGCGGTAGGTGTTGTACCCGGAGTTGTTCCACGGGTTGTACCCGGTGCGGTTGCCGTAGTAGGCACCGGAGTAGTTGTTGTACGCGGCGTTCCGGACGGCGAACCCGCCGTACACGTTCTGGTACGCCGAGTACCGGGTGCCGTACCCGGTGAGCGGGTTGTACGAGGTGGTGTAGTTGCCCACCGTCCCGTTGTACGGGTTGTAAGCGGTCCCGCCGGTGGCCGTGTACCCGGTGTACGGGTTGACGAACTGGTACCCGTAGCCGGGGTACTGGGCACTGGCGGAGCCGACGGCCAGCACAGTCACGGCCGCGGCGATCAGGAGGCGGACGGTCATGTTGAACCCTCTGTGAAGTGTGAACAGATACCGGGCGGGCGACCCGGCCTTACCTGAAGAAACTACACCGCACGCCGTGTGCCGTTGGCTACAACAAACCGGGTTCCCAGGGTTCGAGGTTCGCATGTCCAGCAAAGTGCCCATCATCGGCGTCGGCCCCGACGGGTTGGCCGGCCTGACCGCCCGCTCCCGCGAGTTGCTCTCGTCCGCCGACGTGGTGTTCGGCTCCGACGCCGCGCTGCGGCTGCTGCCCGAACTGTCCGCCGAGCGGGTGCGGATCGGCACCGACCTGCCCGAGGTGGTGGCCAAGTTGAAGGGGTTGCTCGGGGTGAAGAAGGTGGCCGTGGCCGCCGTCGGCGACCCCCTCTTCTATGGCACCGCCCGCTACCTGTGCGAGAAGGTCGGCCCGGACCAGTTCGAGGTGGTGCCGCACGTCAGCAGCATGCAACTCGCCTTCGCCCGGTTGAAGCAGACGTGGGAGGAGGCGTATTTGACCGACCTGTCGGCGAAGAAACTGGACGACGTGCTCGACAAGATCCGCACCGCCGAGACGGTGGGGCTGTTCACGTCCGACGAGTACACGCCCAACCGCGTCGCCCGCGAACTGCTCGCCCGCGGCATCGACTACTTCCGCGGGTTCGTGTGCGAGAACCTCGGCGGGCGCGACGAGCGCATCACCCAGGGCGAACTGACCGAACTGCAAGACCTGCGGTTCGACCCGCTGAACGTGCTCATCCTGGTGCGGAAGCCGAACACGCCGGACAAGCAGCGGGCCGGGTCGAAGCTGGCGCGGTTCGGCAACCCGGACGACCTGTTCGCGCAATCGCGGCCGAAGACGGGGCTGATCACGCAGGCCGAAGTGCGGGCGGTGGCGCTCGCCCAACTGGATTTGCACCCCGGCGATGTCGCGTGGGACGTGGGTGCCGGCAGCGGCAGTGTGGCCATCGAAATGGCGCAACTGGTGAGTCCCGGTATGGTGTACGCCATCGAGCAAGACTCCGCCGACTACCACCTGATCCAGGCCAACCTGGAAACGTTCGGCATCACGAACGTGAAGCCGGTGTACGGCTCCGCGCCGGGGGTGTTCAGCGGGCTGCCGGCTCCCGATGCCATTTTCGTCGGCGGCAACGGCGGTGAAGTGGCGCGGCTGCTCGAAGCCAGCTTCAACGCCCTGCGACCCGGCGGCCGGCTGGTGTCGAACGTGGGCACGCTGGAAATGATCTCGGCCACGTATGCCGTGCTCAAGCGGCTCTCCCCGACGGTGGACGTGCTGTTGATGAACCTGAGCCGCGGGGTGGAGCAACTGGAAAGCCTGCGGTTCGAGGCGGTCAACCCGACGGTGTTGTTGCGGGTGAGGAAATCGGAGGCCCCACCCTGAGGGGGGGCGCGGGGGGGGGGGTAGGGCCCGCCCAACAGGGCGGGCCACC
>JANNQE010001001.1:0-5506 GCA_031441625.1 Planctomycetia bacterium | reverse complement strand
TCAGCAAAGTTTGGGTGCGAGCGTGTGCAGCGTACCTACACGCTCAGCCACTCCCGAAAGAGGTGAGTTACCGACCGCGAGAAACCAAAACACCTGCAATTGCAGCGTAAACTCTGGGATCGGGGCAACGGCACCCGTTCGATTCCACAGAACTCGACTTCGTAGCGTGCCGGGTGCCGAACTTCCTGAAAAACGTGGTGTGTCACCACATACTCGTGGGTCGCATCAATAACCACAGTATTGCTGATAAACAGCCACACGCCCCCAAAAGCGACAACCCCAACCATGCACGCAATTCCCCACCGCGGCCAGCGGCGTGACGGCTTCGGTGGTTCAGCTTCTTCGCTCACTCTCCGTCCTCACGCCGTCGCCATGACGACCGTGTACCCGCGGTTCTCGACGGTGTCCACGCCGCCGAACGTGTCCACGATCTCCGGGATCGTCTGCACCGGCATCTTGGTCACGAAGTAGAATCGGCCGCCGGGGCGGAGCACCTCGCGGGCGGTATCGATGAACAGCCGGCCGACCTCGCTGTTGGCGAAGTACGGCGGGTTGGCCAGCACCACGTCGAACCCGCCGATGGGCAGGTCGGCCATGGTGGAGCTGAGTTTGAACTCGGCGTTCGTCACGTCGTTCGCCGCGGCGTTCAGCTCGGCCAACTTCATCGCCCGCGCACTGCTGTCCACGAACGTGACTTTGCCGGTCGGCCCGCACTGCGGTGACACCAGGCACCCGACCACCCCGGCCCCGCAGCCCATGTCCAGCACCTTGTCGGCGGGCCGCACGTCGGCCACCTCCAGCATGGCCCGCGAGCCGTCGTCCATCCGCCCGTAGCTGAACGTGCCCGGCCAACTCTCGAACGCCATACCCGGCCGGTCGCCGATCTTGGCGTGGTACGTCGTGCGGTGGCGGCGGCGGTCGCGGACCGTGTCGGCCGGGTCGCGGGTGCTCCAGAAGGCGGTGCCGAACTCGCCGCCCGGCGACTCGCTGCACTTGCCGAACACCTTCTTGTGCGCCTTGTGGAAGGCGGTGTCGCGTTCGTACTCGCTGAGGGTGATGAACCGCCCGCCGGGGGCGACCGCGTGATACCCCTGCTCCACCATGTCCAGCTTCAACTCGTAATCGGCCTGCACCGAAGCCGGGAAGATGACGGTGTTGAACTTCGCCGGCAAGTCCCACAGGTCGGCCCCGACGACCACCTCCGCGGTCAGCTTCTCCTGAACCAATTTCTCCTTCAGCCGCTCGCCCTGATGCACGTCGAACTGGAACAGGGTGGTGTCTACGCCCTTGAGGGCGGACACCAGTTGCGTGACCGGCCAGACCGGGCCGAGGGCGACGAGCACCGGCGGGGCGACGCGGTCCGCGACGACGGGGAACAGGTCGAGGAGGTGTTTCATCGGGATATGTTAGCCCCAACCGAGCTTGCACGGCCGCGAAACGGCATACACCATCTGCACCCACGCCGGGGTGTCCGGTGGTTCCCACGGAGGACGGGCGATGCGAACGACGCTGGCGATTCTGACGGCGGCGGTGGTGGCGGTCGGGGTGGTGCGGGCGGCCGACGACGACGCGGCCAAGGCGAAGGCGGTGGTGGAGAAGGCGGTGAAGGCGGCCGGGTGGGAGAAGCACGGGGCGAGCGTGTCCAAGACGTGGGCCGACAAGGGCGCACTGCACTTCGGCGGGCAGAAGCTGGAGTACACCGGCGAGTGGTGGTTGAGCGGGCCGGACAAGTATCGGTTCGTCGTGAAGGCCGACTTCGGCGGGACGGCCGTGACCATCACGGCGGTGGTGAACGGCGACAAGGCGTGGCAGTCGGACGGCAGCAAGGCGGAGGCGATGCCGGCGGAGAAGGCCGAGTACACGCGGAACCAGGCGTACTTCCAGCACGTGTACACCCTCGCCCCGCTGCTGAGCGAGAAGGCGTTCACCCTGAAGCCGGTCGTCGGGGTGAAGTCGGACGGTGGCGAGACGGCCGGGGTGGAGGTGTCGCACAAAGACCGGCCGACGGTGAAACTGTACTTCGACGCCAAGACCGGCCTGCTGGCCAAGTCCGAGATGACGGTGAAGAACGAGTTCGAGGGGTGGAAGGAGACGACCGACGAGGTGGCGTTCGGTGAGTGGAAGGAGGGGGAGGACAAGAAGAAGTACCCGACGAAGATGACCGTCACCCGCGGCGGCACTCTGCTCATCGAGACGGAGATGAGCGGGCACAAGCACGTGGACAAGCTGGAGGCGAAGCTGTTCGACGAGCTGAAGTGATTTCGTAGACGCGAGCCGCAGGCGAGCGCGTGCGACCTCCAACGCGCTCGCCTGCGGCTCGCGTCTACTTCACCACCGGGCGGCCGATCGCCTTCATCAGCATTCTCAAGTCGTCCCACACGGCCGGCTTCACCTTCAGGTTGTCCAGCAGGTACGCCGGGTGGTAGGTGCAGACCACCGGCAGGCCGTGCCAGTCGTGGACCTTCCCCCGCAGCTCCTGGATCGGTGCCGACACGCCCAGCAGCGATTGCGAGGCCGCCGCACCGAGGCAGCAGATCCCCCGCGGCGCGACCAGTTCGAGTTGGCGCTCCAGGTGCCCGCGGCAGTTGGCGCACTCGTCCGGCTTCGGATGCCGGGTGCCGGGCGGTCGGCACTTGATCGCGGACGTGATGTACACCTCGTCGCGGCCCAGGCCCATCGCCGTCAGTTGGCGGTTCAACAGGCCGCCCACCTCGCCGGGGAACAGCTCGTCGCCGTCCCTCGGGGCGTCGCCGACGAAGCACACCTCCGCGTTCACCGGCCCGCCGCCGAACACCGTCTTCGACCGCGTGGAGAACAGCGCCGGGCACTTCTCGCACTTCGCCACCTCCGCCGCCAGCAGGTCGAGCGCCACCCGCTTGCGGTCGGCCGGGGACATTTCGACCACCTCTTCGGCGGGCGTGTCCCACACGGGCATCGGAGGCGGCGGGCCGGCCTTCGGCACGAACCGCACCCCGGCGGCGTGCAACGACGCCAGGTGTCGGCGGAGGTGGTCGGCGAACGTCGGCCCCGTGTCGCTCATGCCCGGCCCTCGGTGCGGCGTGCCACCGCCGTTGTACACTACTACCACCGACACGGACCCGCTTTCCATGCCCGACCCGATCATTTGCCCGCACTGCCGCGAGCAGCTCGACATCCCGGCCGAGTACCACGGCCGGCCGGTGCGGTGCGCCAGTTGCCAGAACGTGTTCGTCGCCCTCGCCGACGGCGACGTGCCCGTCGCCCACAGTTTGCCCGGCCGGAGCAGTTCCGCCGACCAGCCCCGCCCGGCCCGCCGGGCGGCCGACGACCACGACGACCGCCCGCCGCGGCGGTCGAACGTGCCGGTGGTGCTCGGGCTGCTGTTCGTGCTGCTCACCGTCGGCGGGTGCTGCGGCGGGGTGAACCTCATCCTGCTCGTCCAGACGACCCCGACGCTCACCCCACACACATCGGCCGAGGGAAAGTTCAAGGTGGAGTTTCCGGGGGAGAATCCGAACGCGGCGGCGCTCGCCGCCGGCGAGAAAGCGACGGGTGATCCCGGTTGGGTGGTGACGGCCGACCGTGCGAGCGCGAAGGAGCACTACGTGGTGAAGCGGTACGCGCTGAAGGTCGAATGGCGGAAGCTGTCGGCCGACGACGCACTCGACAAGGTGGCGAAGGCGGAGTTGGAAGCGATGGCGGCTGGTCCGGAGGACCGGCGGGAGACGAAAATCAAGCACCAGGGGTTTCCGGCCCTCGACCTGATGGCCGCCACGGGCCAGTTTCCCGCCCAGCAGCGGACCATCCTGCGGTGCATCCTGGCGGGCGACTGGGTGTACGTGGTGGCGGTCCAGGTGGCGAGCGGCGATCAGCAGTTCGCACAGTTCTGGTGGGTGCGGCAGTTCTTCCTGTCGTTCGAGATCACCGACCCGACCGCCAAGCCGCCGACGGGCGACGGGCCGAAGGGGGAGAAGAAGCAGGACTGACGGGCGGGAGATCGGGCGAGCCGTGCCCCGTGAGGGGCCGGGTGAACCGCCGGTGCTTCCACACCCAGGCGGCTGACGCCGCCGGTTCACCACATCCACCGGCGGACTCAGATCGCGCCGTTCAACTCACGTCAAGTCCGTCAGCGGGCCGTCCTTGCACAGGTCCTTCTTGCCGAACGACTTGACCTCGTGCCCGAACCCGTGGGCCAGGCTCATCAGCAGGCGGTTGTGCGGCACGCGGTCGTACTTCAAACTCCTCCCCGTCTTGAACCCCAGCCCGCCGCCGACGAGCAGCCACGGCACGTTCTCGTGCGTGTGGCTGTTCCCCTGGCCCAGTTCGTTGGTCCACACGATGGTGGTGTTGTCAAGCAGGCTGCCACTGCCGTCCGGCTCCTTCGTCTCGGCCAGCCGGGTACACAGGTGTGCCAGTTGCTCGGCGTACCACGTGTTGATCTTGGTCAGCTTCTCCTGCGCCTTCTTGTTGTCGTTCCCCTCGTGCGAAAGGGTGTGGTGCCCTTCCTCAATGCCGAGCCACCGCATCTTCTCGTCGCCCACGCTGTTCACATATTGGAAGGTGGCCACGCGGGTGAAGTCGGCCAGGAAGCTGTTCACGATCAGCTCGATCTGCATCTTGCTGATCTTCGGCATGTTGTCGTTCTCCTCCCGCACGCCGGCCTCCAACTCCGGCACCTTGTGCCCCATGTCCTTCGCCTTCGCGTCGGCCTTCAGTTCGGCCTCCATCTCCCGCACGAAGGTGGCGTGCTGCTCGATCAACTGGCGGTCGGCCGCGCTCACCTTGCCGCCCACGGCTTTCAGGTCGGCGCTCAGGTCGTCCAGCACGCTGGCCAGCACCTCGTTGTCCTTCTTCCGCCCGTAGAGCTTCTTGAACATCTGGTACGGGTTGTCGGTCGGGGTGAGCGGCTTGTTCGGCCCGGCGTAGCTCATCCGCGTCCAGGTGTCGGCCCGGTCGGGCACCATCACGCCGAACTCGAGGCTGCCGAACCGCGTCTTCGTCTCGTCCTTCGCTTGCAGGTGGTTCCTGATCTCCTGGTCGATGCTCAGGTTCGAGCACCAGCCGGCCGGGGTGTCCGACCCGCCCTGGATGTTGCCCGGCAGCAGGATGTCGCCGGTGAGCATGCACCCGATGCCCCGCATGTGCCCGTCGCCGTCGCCCTTCACCCGGTTACTCAGCCCTTTCAAAAAGAGCATCTTGTCCTGGAACGGTTTGAGCGACTGCGTGATCGCCTTCAGCTCGAAGTCCTTGCCCGTCTTATCCGGCCAGTAGTCCCACGGCACGGTGCCGTTCGGCGAGAACATGACGAGCAGCCGCTGTTTTTTCTTGGGCGTGGTCGTGGGGGCGGCGATGCTCTGCAAGTTCAGGACGAACGGCAGGGCGGCGGCGGACACGCCGGCGGTGCGGAGGAACTGGCGGCGGGATGCGAAGGACATATCCGGCGACTCCGGGAACGTGCAGGCGGGGTGGGATCGTCGAGGCGAGCGGGGGGCGTTAGCCCCCTGGTTCTTCAAGCACCAGGGGGCTA
>JANNQE010001000.1:0-1916 GCA_031441625.1 Planctomycetia bacterium | reverse complement strand
CTCCTGCGAGATGACCCAGGAAACGCCGGCCCGGGGGTAGTACGCTCGCGGGTAGCCGCGACCGAACGCACTGCTCTTGTCGGTCCGGACACCGGCTGTTACGAACAGCCGCTCGCGCCACCCGACTCGGCCGCCGGGTCGAGGTTCACGTCCAGTTGCGCCGAGCGGATGATGTGCCCGGTGTCCAGGCAGGTGCCGATCAGCTCGTGGTGGTCCTTCACCGTCTTCATGATGAACTCGGCCGACTTCCAGCGGTGCATCACCTTGCCGCTCGGCCCGTGCGGGTGGATGGCGATGCCGATCTTGTACTCGGCCACCAGCTTGTCGAGCATGTCCAGGCTGTCCGGGTCGGGGTCGGCGCTCAGGTACTTCGCCCCCAACTCCTGCGCGAACGCGAACCGCTTCTTCGCCTCGTCTTCTTTGCCCTTGCTGAACGGCTCGACGCCGAACGACACGGGCGTCACGTCGTACTCGGCGAGCAGTTTCTTGATCGCCTTCAGCTTGTCGCCGGTCTCCACCGGGATGTGGTTGCGGAAGAACTCGGCGTTCCGCAGGCCCAGGCCTTTCATCTCCTTCAGCGCCCGCTCCAGGTTGAAGTTGCGGAAGGTGTAACTCTGGACGCCGACGGTCCACCCGCCGAACGGGTCGGCGTCGGCGGCGGGGGCGGGGCGGGGCAGCACGGCGGTGGCGGCGAGGGCGGCCGAACCGGCGAGGAACGAGCGACGGGAGAGCATGAGAGTGGCTCCGGGGGAAGGGGACGCAGGCAATGTAGGCTGGACCTCACCCCACGTCCCCGTGTTCAATTCGTTACTGACAGTCAGGTTGGCAATGCCAGTGGCTGTTAGCCCGAAGCGCAAGCGAGGGGCCAGCCACCTGTTCGAAATGGCCGTCCGCTAACAGGTCGTCGGACTGGCATTGCCAACCTGACTGTCAGTAGCCCGACGCGCGAGCGAAGGACCAGCCACTTCTCCGGTCCCATGAAGTCGCTGGCCCCTCGCTCGCGCTTCGGGCTAACAAGGTTGGGGACGGGACGGGGTCTCTTTCCCCCGCCGTACACTACCGCCATGCACCCGGCCCGCACTTTCGCACTCCCCATGGCTCACGTCGGCCGGCGCGTGGACGTGTTCGGTGAAGTGAGCAGCACGAACGACCTGCGGCCGACGGACGCCGACAGCGGCACGGTCGTGGTGGCCGACCACCAGACGGCCGGCCGCGGGCAGTACGGCCGCACGTGGGTCACCCGCCCCGGCGAAGCGCTCCTGATGAGCGTGTTCCTCGACCCGCCGGCGGCGGTGCGGCGGCCGGTCGTGCTCACCGCGTGGGCGGCCGTGGGCGTGGCCGAAGCCATCGCGGAACTCACCGGCGTTCAGGCGGCGATCAAGTGGCCGAACGACCTGCTGGTGAACGGGGCGAAGGTGTGCGGCCTCCTCATCGAGCAGCGGGGCATGGTGGCCGTTGGCGTCGGGTTGAACTTGAACCAGTCGGCGGAAGAGTTCGCCGACCGCGGCCTGCCGCACGCCATCTCGCTGGCCATGATCGCCGGCCGCACGTTCGACCGCGATACGGTGCTGGAAGTGGTGTTGAAGAAGTTGGACGCCGAGTACGCCCGACTGATCGACGGCTCGCCGGCCATGCTCGAAGCGGGCTGGCGGTGGCGGCTGGGATTGTTGGGCAAATCGGCGACGGCGGAGCTTCTCGACGGCACGCGGGTGAGCGGCCGCGTACGGCAGATCGGGTTCGACGGGGTGGAGTTGGAATCCGACGACGGGGCGTTCCGCGTGTTGAGACCGGAGACCGTGCGGGGTTTGGTGGCGGTGTAAAGTGGTGGGCGCGCGCCCCCGGGGGGGTGAAAAAAACCCCACGCGGCGGCGGCGCACCCCATACCGCAAGAATCCAATAATATAGTGGACGGGGGT
>JANNQE010000999.1:0-4687 GCA_031441625.1 Planctomycetia bacterium | reverse complement strand
CAGCGGCCTCACGGCCGCCGCTCGCCCGGCCGATTATGTGTGGATCGCGTCGAACGTGACGAAGCAGAGAGGGCCGAACACGAGGGCCGGCGTCCACGCGGCGAGCGGAGCGGGGATCACGTCCAGGTCGCCCAGGTACTTCGCCCCGTACACCACGGCCGAGAACACCACCGCCAAAAACAGGCACAAGCCGGCCGAGATGAACACGTGCCGGTTCTGGTCTTTGAGGATGACTGCCAGTCCGAATACGGCAAGGATCAGCCCGTTCAGCGGGCGGACGAGCCGCTGGTGGAAGGTGACGGCGAGCGACTGCTTGGGCGTCGTGCTTCGGCTCAGTTGGTCCCACACGTCCGGCGTCGGGGCGTAGTTGGAGGTGGTCCGCCCGCGGACGACCGTGTCGAAGTCCAGTTCGCTCGACTTCACGAAGTACTTGCCGGGGCTGAGGTGCTGCACGTTCGGCGGCAGGTTGGTCGTCGGCTGCTCCGGTTTGGCCGTGTACAGCCGCCACCCGCCGGAGAGAGCCTCACCGCTCGCCCCCGCGGGGATGTAGTACGCCTCGGCCGCGGTCAGGTGGGTCAACTCCTCCCCCCGCTCGGCGGACGACGAGTACTCGAACTCGGTCAGCTTGCCGTACCGCCCGTCTTGCGGGCCGACCTCCGCGCCCCGCCCGAGCGGGCGGCGACCGGACTTGGCGTCGATGAAGTCGCCGCTTTGGTCGAACGCCCCTTTCACGGTCAACTCCTTCGTCGGCGTCACCTGCTTGCCCTCGTTCCACCTCGACTCCTCCCGCGGGGTGGTCAACTGCTCGGCCACGTACGGGATGTAGAACTCGGTGTTCAGCGGGGCCAGGCTGGTGGCCAGCAGCGCGCCGATGACGACCGGGCGAATCACCCGGCGGGTGGGCACGCCGGCGGAGAGCTGCGGCAGCAGCTCGTTGTTCCGCTGCATCCAAGCGACGGTGAACACCGACGCGGCGAGGGTGATGAGTTCGGCCAGCCGGTCGTAGATGACGGCGATCTGGGCGAAGTAGAAGTCGCCCACGTGGGCCAGGATTTTCAGCACGTCTTTCTTGTTCTTGGTGAAGTCGTTCAGGTTCATGAACAGGTCGACGACGACGTACAGCGACAACAGGCAGACCAGCACGATGGCGAAGTTGCGGACGAAGTTGGCGAAGAACATGCGGTCGAGGGTGGTCATTTCGTTCCTCCGCCGCACGCCGGCGCGCCGCGGGCCGGCACCTTCGGCCACTCGTAGCCTTCCTTCCGCACGCCCGGCACATAGTCGAAGATGTACCGCTTGATGTACACGTTCGCGTCCGTCGCCTTGAAGTCGCCGAACCCGTTCGCCCGCAGTTCGTCGAGCACGTCGGCCTGCGACCGCTTCTCGTACTCCATGCGGAACGCGCTCGTGATCCACCCGGTGCGGTGCAGGCCGGCCTTGCAGTGATACAGCACGGGGTAGTTGGCCTCGTCGTCCATCACCGCGAGGAAGTCGTCCACCAGCTTCGCCCGCCCGTCGGTGCCGTCGTCGTTCAGCGCGTTGCCGTCGAACTGGATGTACGCGGCCCCGGCACCCGTCACCACCTGCCGCTCGTCCAATTTCTCTTTCGAGAACGGGTTGAGGAGCAGCATCGGGTTCCGCTCGTCGCCGTCGGTGCTGGTATCGTCGTCTTGCAAGTTGATGACGGTCTTGATGCCGTACTGCTTGATGGCCTGGCGGAAGCCGTCGGCGGTGAGTTGGCCCGAGCGGTACACCCGGCCGTCGGTCACCACCCGCAGCCGCTTGTGCTGGACGTAGGCCGTCCGCTGGTGGGCCGCCGGCACGCCCACGACGACGCCCACGACCACCAGGCCCAGCCCCCACGACAGCACTTTCCCCCAGTTCACCTTCATGCCGTTGAGATAGCCGCGGCGGGCGAAGTGTGCAACGGCACTCCGGGCGAACCCCGACCGCAAGGTCGGTGGGTGCGTGCGGATGTGACTCGCACCCGCGGCCCTTGCGGGCCGGGTTCGCCCAGAAAGTTGTTGGCCACCGGCCGTTCGGGGGATACGATCTCGCCTGATTCGTGTTCATTTCTTTGACGAGACTCTCCCATGCGACTCCGCACGTTCGGGGGCGACCCGGTGCCGGTGTCCGAAATCGGCCTCGGCTGCTGGCAGATCGGCGGCGACCAGTGGGGGGCGGTGAGCGAAGCCGACGCCCTCGCCACCCTGCGGGCCGCGGTCGAAGCCGGCACCACCTTCCTCGACACCGCCGACATCTACGGCGGCGGGCGGAGCGAGGAACTGATCGGCCGGTTCCGCCGCGAGCGGCCCGGCCCGCTTTTCATCGCCACCAAACTCGGCAAGTCCTCCGACCCCGGCGGGCTGGCCAACTTCACCCCCGCCGCGATGCGAAAGCACACCGAAGCGTCGCTCCGCCGGCTGGGGGTCGAAACGCTCGACCTCACCCAACTGCACTGCGTGCCGCTGGAGGTGCTCGAACGCGGGGAAGTGTTCGACACCCTGCGGGCGCTCAAGCAGGAAGGAAAAATCCGCCGCTTCGGGGCGAGCGTGGAGAGTACCTCCGAGGCGCGGGCGTGCCTGAAGCAAGACGGGCTGGCGTCGTTGCAGATCATTTTTAACATGTTCCGTCAGACCCCCGCGACCGCGTACTTCGACGAAGCTCAGGCGAAGGGCGTGGCGGTCATCGTGCGGCTGCCGCTCGCGTCCGGGATGCTGTCCGGCAAGTACACCGCGAACACCACCTTCGCGCCGACCGACCACCGCACCTACAACCGCAACGGCGAACAGTTCAACGTGGGCGAGACGTTCGCCGGCCTGCCGTTCGAGAAGGGGCTGGAACTGACCGAGAAGTTGAAGAAGCTGCTGCCGCCGGGGTACACGCTGCCGCTCGCCGCCCTTCGGTGGTGCCTCGACTTCCCGGCTGTGAGTGTGATCATTCCCGGCGCGCGGAACACGGGTCAGGCGCGGAAGAACGCCGAGGCGAGCGGGGTTCCCCCTCTGCCGGCCGACTGCCACGAGAAGCTGCGGCGGTTCTACCGCGATGAGGTGAAGCCGGCCGTGCGTGGGCCGGACTGAAGTAGGTGCCGCTTGCCGAGCGGCACTCGATGGCCAACGGGGTGCCGCTCGGCAAGCGGCACCTACTTCGGAAGCCCCGCTCCCAGTTCGACATCCTTTCCGAGCTTGCCCTTCAACTGCTCTCCGAACTCGAACGGGTTCGGGATCGTCATCCGCAGGAATGGCAATTGCACCATCGCCGTCGGCAGCGGTGTTTCGATCACGCGGCCGGCGGACAGGTCGGTCGTCGGGTCGTCAAGCGAGGCGCGCTCGTTCTGTCGCCAGGCGTTTTGCGGCACGTCGGCGGCACCCGCGTTCGGCGGGGCAGGGGCCTTCGCCAGCGGACGGTCGGCGGCACGGCCTTCGGGCAACGTCGCCACGGCCGAGTCGGGCAGGTGACGTTCGGCGGGCGGGGTCGGCTTGGCGGTGCTGCCCTTCGGCTCGGTCGGACCGAATGGCTTCATCGTCACCGGCGGGAGCGGCAGTTCCCCGCGATCCAGCGCGGACGAATACGCCTTCCGCCTAGTGACGGCCGGGGGTTCGGCGGGCAACGGCGGCGGCACGAACATCGCCTTGGCGACCGCCTTCCCGCCCGTGTCGGACGGCAGCGAGGTCGGCACATCGGCGGGCTTGGCCGGCTGCGTGGGTTGCGTCGGCGTTTGGGCCGCGGGAGTCGGCTTGGTCTCGCCGCCGTCAGTGACCGGGGCGGCGATGACCGGGGCGAGCGTCGCCGGTTCGGTGGGCGGAGTGCCGCCACAGCCGACCGCACCCGCGGCGACGACCGGCACCAGCCAACGGAACAAGTTGCGCGTGGTCATTTCTTCTCCGCCAGTTCGATGACCAGTTTCACCGGCTCGCCTTCCTTGGGTAGGACGTCTTTGTTCACATCGAGTTTCAGAAACTTCTCCTCTTTCATGCTCAGCGTGGACTGAAAGACCGTCTCCACGTCCACCGGGAAGATGTAGATGAGCGAGCCGGACACGTCCGCGCCGAAGTCCTTCGCCGGCTGGTCGGGCGTCGCCTTGCTCGCCCCGGACCCCGTGAACTTGAACTTCACGCCCTTCGGCATCGGCTTCTTCGTCTTCGGGTCGATCAGCACCTTGTCCAGGCTCAGCCGCTTCGCGTCGCCCTTCTCCTGCGGCACGTCGATGTAGATGTTCACCTCCGGCCCCTCGGCGGCCTTGTCCTCGCCGTAGCCGGGCTTGCCCGCCTTCGCCCCGAGTTGTTCCATCGCCTTCGCCACCTCGCTCGGCAGCACGTCGATGGTCACGACAGTCTCGTGGGCCTTCTTCCCCGCCCGGTCGCCCGGTTTGGGGTCTTTCTTGTATGCCCAGCAGGCGATCACCTCGATGGGGTAGACCTCTTCGAGCACCTTCCGCGGGGCGACTTTGGCGTCGATGGTGACGGTCTTCTTGTCCTTGTCCACCTTGATGGCGTCGGGCAGCTTATCGTCGGCGACGGCGAACGGGGCGAGCAGCAACAGGCCAACGGGGAGCAGGCGGCGCATAAGGGTTGCTCCGGAGGGATAGAGATAGAGTACCAGGAATCGTTGCCGAGAACACAATAGGACCAGAGTGCCTCACGCAGAGCCGCAGAGCCGCCGAGACGCAGAGAGAAACAGAAAAAGA
>JANNQE010000998.1:0-13593 GCA_031441625.1 Planctomycetia bacterium | reverse complement strand
CTGGGAATGGGGCGTCACATTCCACCCGCCCCGAAGGGGCCGACGAACCGACGCCGGCCCCTTCGGGGCGGACCAAGCCTACCGCTCTTCACCCAGGGCTTCCGCCCTGGGCTACGAACGTCGGCCCCTCCGGGGCGAGGGAACTCGAATCCCTCACCGCCGCCTCGAACCGCCGCTTCTGGGCCGCCCGCGACGACCGCTATCTGGGCAGCAACCGCCAGTTTCGCAAGGTGAAGGGGCGTAGGGTGCGTGGTCACGCCGTGCGGGAATTGCCCGACGAGTGGGTGAAGGCGTGGCTGGCCGACCCGGACGCGGTGTTCACACAACCCGGCGTGGTGGTGCTGAAGGACTCGCCGAGCGCGACCGTGGCGGTTGCGGGCGGGGTGTTGTGGAAACGCTTCCGCCTGAAGCGGCGGACCGACGCGATGAAGAACCTGATCCGCCGCTCCGAAGCGATCCGCTCGTGGGCGTTCGGCCAGGGGCTGATTGATCGCCACCTGCCCACCGCCCGCCCGCTGTTCGTCGCCCATCGGCATCGGCACGGCGTGCCGCGGGAAGGGTACGTGGCGTTCGAGGTGGTGCCGGCCGCGGTCGAGTTGACCGCCTTCGTCGCGTCCGCCACCTTCGCCGAACTGCGCACGCTGTGCGAAATGCTCGGCCGGCTGGTCCGCACCCTGCACGACCGCGGGGTGTCCCACCGCGACCTGAAGCCCGCGAACATCCTCCTTTCCGGCCCCGATCGCCACCCGGTGTTCATCGACCTGGTCGGGCTGGCCGTTCACACCGACGTGCCCGCCCGCACACGTCAGCGCGACCTCACCCGCCTGAACGCCGGGTTCGTGCAGAGTGCCCACGTCTCCCGAACGGTGCGGCTGCGGCTGCTGCGGGCATACCTGAAAGCGTGGCCGGCCGTCGCCGACGACTGGAAGGCGTGGTGGCGGGCCATCGCCGCCGCGACGGGTCGCAAGGTGTTGAAAAACTTACACCGCGGCCGACCGCTCAGTTAGCCCGACGAGCTGCGACCGCCAGGACAGTTTCGGAATGAAGTGCCGCGACCGCGAGAGCCGATCATATCGGTGCGAACTCCGCTATCCCGGCATCGGGCGTGCAGGTATGTTCGCGGTCCCGACGCCCCCGCGGAACCGGAACTGATGTCGGTTCGACACCCCCGCATCCTCCGGTTCGCCCTGGCCGGGTGGCTGCTCACGTCCGGCGTCGTCGGGTGTGGGTCAGTCGGCTGGAAACAGCCCGCTCCGCCCGCAGCCGTGTCCGTTGACCCGCGCGCCCAGTTCGCCGCCGCCCCGTCCGACAAAAGGCCTGCCACCCACGCCACCCGCGTCGGCCGGTACGTGTTCCACACCGATTTCGAGTTCGACGCCCACTCGCCGCTGCTGCGGGAGCTGGAAGAGTTGCCCGACAGCATCGAGAGTGTGCTCGGCGTGCCCGCGTCCGATTCGCTCATCCAGGTGTTCCTGTTTGATCGCGAGGAGAAGTATCACGCCTTCCTGCGGGCGAAGGACCCGAAGCTGCCGATGCGGAGCGCGTACTTCTTCGCCGAACCGGGCCGCGGGCTGGGCAGTCCGCCCGAGCTGCACGTGTACACGTGGGCGAGTGACCGCCTGCGGATCGACCTGCGGCACGAGCTCACGCACGCCCTGTTGCACGGCACGCTGAAGACCGTTCCGCTCTGGCTGGACGAGGGGCTGGCCGGGTACTTCGAGCAGCCGCCTGCGAACGGCGGGGTGAACGCGGCCCACCTGGAAGCACTGCGGTCGCCGGACGGCGGCGGGCGGTTCCGGGCCGACCTCGCCCGGCTAGAGAAACTGAAGGGCGTGGAGCAGATGGGCCGGCCGGAGTATCAGGAGGCGTGGGCGTGGGTTCACTTCATGCTGCACGGCGACCCGAAGGCCCGGCAGGTGCTACTGACCCACTTGCAGGCGCTCCGCACCACCGCCACGCCGGGGCTACTGCTGCCGAAGCTGGACGCCGCCGTCGGTGACGTGTACCCGCTGCTGACGACGCACCTGTCGAAGCTGGACTCGCCGCCGCGAGTGCGACAGACCGGCGGGCGGTGAGTGGAACCGGGAACGGAGTGACCGGGTGGGTTGTGGTCCCCCCCGGTCACTCCGTTCCCGGTTCCATTCTCGCACCTCGCCGTCGGGCTTAGTCCGACCTACTTGTCTACCCGCTTGAAGCGGTAGAAGTAGCCGCTCTTCAGTTCGGTCATGTCCAGCGGGCGGGGGTCGTTCACGTTGGCGAAGTTGATGACCAGTTCGTTGCCGCTCACCTCAATGCGTGCCCGGAACAGTGTGTGCTGATTGCCGGACGGCAGCAGGTAGTCCACCTCGTCGGGTTGCTTGGCGTCCGGGCGGGTGAGTGTGGCGGGGCCGTCGAGCAGGAGCGAGCCGTCCTTCTGTTTGGCGTGGCGGGTGACGGTGTCGCCGTCGATGTCCCACACCCACGGGTCCGCGCGGGTGAAGTCGTTCCCGCTCGCCCGCAGGGTGATCGCCTCCCAGCGGCCGTCGAGCACGGGTGCCTTCTTGATCGCCTTCGGCACCGGGGCCGCGAGCGCGGCCCCGGCCGTCAGCAACACGATCCCGAGCCGCAGCATGGGAGAGCCTCCGCGGGGGTGAATCACTTCTCGACGACCCGTGTGAACCGCACGTAGTGGACCCGTTTGTCGGCTTTCAACTCGGTCGGTCGGTCGCCCCCGCTGGTGGTGTAGCAGACGGTCAGCTTGTCCCCGTCCACCACGAACCGCCCCTTGAACACCGTCTTGGAGGTGCCGTTGTCGCGGACGTAATCGACCTCCTCCGCCTTGGCCGCGTCGGGCCACACCAGGGTGGTCGTCATGTTCTGCTCGTTCGGCCGCAACTGGCCGTTCTCCCGCCGGTGGATGGTCAGCTTCTCGCCGGCGATGTCCCACACCCACGGGTTGCCCTTGGTCACGTCGGCGTCGTTGGCGTTCAACTCCACGCACTCCCACCGCCCGTCGAGCGACGGGGCTTTCGCCTTCACCGCCTTCGGCACCGGCGCGGAGAGCGAGACCGCCGCCACGCACGCCACGCACGCCGTCACGAGCAACACCCGCATGGGAACCCTCCGGTCACTTGTCGTTCACCCGCCGGTAGACGTAGTACCACCCCTCTTGCCCTTCGCTCAGGTCGGCCGGGCAGGGGGCGTCCAGTTCGGCGAACCGGATGACCACCTCGTCGGCCGTCAATTTCACCCGCGCGCGGAACAGCGACTTCATCGCCCCGTTGTTCAGCGTGTAGTCGATCTCGTCGCGGCGGGTGGTGTCGGGCCAACTGATGGTGGCCGTCGTGGCGTCCGCCCGCAGGGTGCCGTCGGGTTCGCGGAAGGACCGGGTGACGGTGTCCCCGCGGATGTCCCAGACCGTCGGGTTCGACCGCGACACGTCCGCCCCGCCCTTCTTCATCGTCACCGCCTCCCACCGCCCTTCCAGCGTGAGCGACTTCTTGAGTGACTTCGGCACCGGCGCGGCGACGGCGACACCTGCGAGCAGGCCAAACACAATGAGGGTTCGCATAAGGCCTCGCGGGGAGGACGACCCAGGCGGCTCACGCCGCCGGTTCACCGAAAGGGTCACTTGTCGCTCATCCGCTTGAAGCGGAGGTAGTACACGTCTTTCCCCGCCTTCACCTCCGTCGGGCGTTCGCCCCCAGATTCGCCGAAGCAGAACACCCACTCGTCGCCCTCCCACGACACCCGCCCGCGGTACGTCATCTCCTGGCCGCCGGACTTGTAGCGGTAGTCGAACTCGTCCGCCTTCGCCGGGTCGGGGCGGACGAAGCTGGTAGTCGCACCGCTGAAGGTCGGGCGCAACCCGCCGCCCGGCACTTTCCCGCACGGGGTGAGCTGTTCCCCGCTGATTTCCCACACCCACGGCTCCTTGACCTCTTGCCCCTTGTTCACTCGCTCGGACGTCTCCCACTTGCCGTCCAGGTCGAACGCCTTGCCCTTCACCGCCTTCGGCACCGGGGCGGCGGCGAGCGGTACGGCGAGCGCTACCAGGACGACGAGCGAGCGGAGCATGTCGAACACCCCCGAGGACCGGCCCCAGTGTACCCGATTGTGTCGAAGAATTCACCCGCCCGGGCGAAAAGGGAAATGTACACTGTGACCGCACCCGCCGAGAAGCCCTATGTCCGTCCGCCCCGACCACGAAGCGTTCATCCCCGTCCGGGTGGCGGACCTGGTGGACGTGCTCTGCCACGAGACCGGCCCGGCCTTCGACCAGCCCTTGCCCGAGACCGATCAGACCGCCTTCCGCCGGTTCGCCGAGTCGGTGGGCGAACATGTCCACCACGACTACCTGCGGCGGCTGAAGCGGCTGAAGGCCGATTACGACCCGTTCGACCCGGACTGCGACCTGCTCGCCCTGTCGCCCGAACCGCCCGACGCGGGGAAGAAGCTGGACGACCTGTTCGACCAGTTCGCCCGCCTGCTGCAACAGGCCAACTACCGCCGCCTCAGCCGGGAGGAGTTGGAGGAGGTGGCGCGGGGGGCCAGCCAGTGGGGGGTGGACATGCGAGTGGTGTGGGAGGCGTTCGACAAGCTGGACGTGTACGTGCGGTGGCTGACGACCGGCACCCGCGTCGTGCGGAACTGGAAGACCCTGTTCCGCAAGCGGGAGGTGGAGGTGCCGGTGTTCGCGCGGGTGGTGGTGATGCTGAAGCAGCGAGACCACAAGGCACTGGGGAAGGGGGCGGACACCAAGAACGTGTTCCTCAAGCTGTTCAAGGACATCCCGCGGAAGGACGTAGAGATGCTGCTGCCGGCCACCCGCATCCGCTTCGGCCTGTTCGACAAGTTGCGGCTCGGCGGGACCGGGCTGGGCACGTTCGGGTTCGTGCTGTTCAAGCTCGTGTCCCTCCTCGGTCCGCTGCTGAAGGTGGGCACCTTGCTCGCCACCGGGGCCATCTTCGGCGAGGTGTTCGGCGAACAGGGCCTGGTGGCGCTGCTGGCGGTGTACGCCCCGCTGGCGCTGCTCGGTGGGTACGCCTACAAGACCTACGCCAGCTACGCCACCACCCGCCAGACGTACCAACTGCAACTGTCCAAGAGCCTCTACTACAGAACCTGGACAACAACGCGGGAGTGCTCTACCGCCTGCTCGACTCGGCCGAGGAGCAAGTCACCCGCGAGGTGCTGCTGGCCTACTTCTTCCTGTGGCGGTACGCCGGGGAAGGGGGGTGGACGGCGGACGAACTCGATCAGCGGATCGAACAGGACTTGGCCGCCCGCCTGGGGGTGGAAGTGGACTTCGAGATCGCCGACGCGGTGGCCAAGCTGGAACGGGCCGGCGTGGTGGAGCGGGTGGGCGACCGCCTGCGGGCGCTGCCCGTGTGCGAGGCCACCGCGAGGATTGACGAGACGTGGAACACCCTCGCCGAACCCGACGTGCGGTCGCCCGTGCAGGGTGCGGTGGGGTGAAAGAATGGCGAGCCGGGAGCGTGAGCGACCGGAGTTCGGGACGGGTGGCCGACTCTCGCCGAGAGTCGGAGAGGGGGCGAAGCCGGAGGGACGAGCGTGCAGTTGGTGACAGTCCTCACTCGCTCCACGTCGGCTTCCCAGGCGAAGGCCCCCGTCCGACTCTCGGCGAGAGTCGGCCACCCGTACTGGCAGTTCACGCCCCGGCGATGATGATGAGGGGCCGCTTGTCGGCGTTCGGTTCGGCCTTTCGGAGCAGCGACCGCACCATCCACGGCACGTTCCCCTCGCCGAACAGGAGGAAGCCGAGGGTGCCGCTCACCGGCGACTCGTCCGTCCAGCCGAAGTGGATCTCCGGCGGCCGACCGACCTTCGCCATCTCCAGCGCGAGCGCGGCCAGGGTGTGCGAGATGCTCGCCGCTTGTGTCACCTTCAGCACGTACCGCCCCTGCTCCTGAGCCACCTCGATGACCGGCTGCGGGGCGAACTCGCTCGCGTCGGCCAAGTCCACCTCCACGAACACCACCATCAAATCCCGCGGGATGCGGTGCTCGCGGCGGATGGCCTGTTCCTTCTCGGCGAGGGTGCGACGGCCGGGGCGGTGCGGCACCAGGATGCTCAACTCCATGTGGCGGATGGCGTCCCACAGAAGCATGGACGACGGGTCGGCCATCTTGAACCCGCCGAACCGCAGCTCGCGGCTGCGGGCGAACCGCGACCAGAAGCTGGTGAGCAGGATGCCGAGGATGAAGAACGAGGCGATGAGTAGCCCCTTGAAGTGCTTCTCCACCTCGTTCACCACGAAGGTGTACACGAACACGGCGGTGATGGCGGCGAACGGCCAGGAGAGGCGCTTGTACCACGGGCCGGTGCGGGTGCGGTACACGTCGATGACGGCCGCCACACACGCGCTGGTGATGAGCGCCAGCACGCCGGTGGCGTAGGCCCCGCCCTGGGCGTCCACGTTCGCTCCGAACATCACCGTCACCACGAAGGTGATGCCGGTGATGAGTAGCACCAGCGGCTTGGTCGCCCGCGCCCACTCCGGGGCCATGCCGTACTTCGGCAGGTACTGGGGCACCAGGTTGAGCAGCCCGACCATCGCGCTCGCCCCGGCGAACCAGAGGATGACGATGGTGCTCACGTCGTAGACGGTGCCGAACACCTCGCCGAACAGCGGGCTGATCTGTTTGCCGTGTTCCCCCTCGCCGTGCGCCAGGTACGCCAGGGCACGCCCGGCGGCTGGCTTCTTCGGCCACTTCTCGATCTCGTGGATCGGCTGGCCGGCCGCGTCGGTCGGCAGTTCGCCGCTCTCCGACACGGGCGTGATGTCCTTCGCCGGGATGAGCGTGCTCACCACCAGCGACGAGCCGAGCAGGAAGACCGACATGATGGCCGCGGCGGTGAACAGCAGTTTCCGCCCGTTGGCGATCCGCCCGGCCGGCCGCTTCGGGTCGTCGCCCGGCTGGCCCTTCACGTTCGGCAGCACCGCCACGCCCGTTTCAAACCCGCTCAGGCCGAGGGCCAACTTCGGGAACAGGAGCATACTGACGGCGAGCATTCCGATCACCCCGCCGCCCACCGCCCACCCCGGCGACTCCGGCAGGTGCCAGTGCCCCTCTTGCACGTTCTTCCACCACGCCTCGAACAGGTCCGGGTGCTGTGCCACGTACACCAGGCCCGACCCGACGACGACGACGTTCAGCACCAGGTAGATGCCGACGATGGCCGCCGCCAGCCCGATCACCTCCGAGAACCCCCGCATGAACATCGCCCCGAGGAGCAGCAGCAGGGTGAGGGTGACGAGGATTTGCTGGAGGGTTGAGTGCGACCCGTCCTCGCCCTTGAACGGCCAGAGGGGGTTCTCGATCAGGTGGACGGCGGCGTCGGCCGCCGACAGCGTCATCGTCAGCACGAACCCGGTGGCAGCGAACCCGAGCAGCACCAGCACCAGCACCTTGCCGGCCCACCCGCTCACCTCTTCGGCCAACATGCCGATGCTGCCCTGTCCGCTGAACGACTTGCCGGCCACGTAGCAGTAGATGGGCAGCGCGCCGACGAGCGTGAGGATGACCAGCACGACAGTGGCGAACGGGGCGAGGACGCCGGCGTTCTGGACGGCAATCGACGGCTGGTAGCCGAGGGTGGAGAAGTAATCGACCCCGGTCAGGCACATCACCCACAGCCAGAACGACTGGTGGTGTTTCCCGCCGTGGGCGGGATCGGAAGGGGCGGTCATGTGGGGGGTGAGTGTGCCGCGGTTCGGGTCTTCGGCGACAAGCCGGCGACACCGCCGCAGACCGGGGCGGCATCCAGGCCCGCCCCAAACGTGAGGAGTGATTATAGTGAAACCGAGGAGGCGAACGGCGCGACGTGAGTCCGCCGGTTCCGGGCGAACCGCGGGCGTCAGCCCGCCGGGTGCTTCGTACCCAGGCGGCTCACGCCGCCGGTTCACCCGGAAAGCACCGGCGGACTCACGTCGCGCCGTTCGCCGGTGACACCAGCCCGAAGAAGATCTCTTCCAGGTCGTCGCTGCCGTGGGCGGCCTTCAGCTCCGGCAGGGTGCCCTGGGCCAGCAGCCGCCCGTTGGCGACGATTGCCACGCGGTCGCACAGCTTCTGCACTTCGGTGAAGTGGTGCGTGCTGAACAGGATCGTCTTGCCTTCCGAGCGAAGGCGCGCGATGTTCTGCAACACGGCCCGCTGAACGAGCACGTCCAACCCGGCGGTCGGCTCGTCGAAAATGAGTACGGGCGGGTCGTGAACGAGCGCGCGGGCGATGCTCACCTTCTGCCTCATCCCCGTGCTCAGCCGCCCGCCGACGACGTGCTTGAACTCGGTCATCTGAAACGCATCGAACAAATGATCCAGCCGGGCGGTGAGCTTCGCCCCGCTCATCCCCGCGAGCCGGCCGTAATACTCCACCATCTCCCACGCCGTCATGCGGTCGTACACGCCGGTGTTCGCGCTCAGGAAACCGATGTGCCGCCGCACCTGCGCCGCCTGCGTCACCACGTCGAACCCGGCGACGGTGGCGACCCCGGCGGTCGGCTTGAGCACTGTGCAGAGCATCCGCAGGGTGGTCGTCTTGCCCGCCCCGTTCGGCCCGAGCAGGCCGAACACCTCGCCGGGGCGCACCGAAAACGACACGCCCTCGACGGCCGTTTTCATCCGCCCGTCGGCCCCCGCGAACGCTTTCGTCAGCCCGTCGAGTTCGATCATGATTGGTGCCGGGGGGGAGGATCTCAACCAAGCGGGACACGGATGAAGAGGATGAAACAAGGAGAACACGGATCAGAAGAAATCAATCTTCTTTCTGATCCTCTTCATCACTGCTTTCTCCGTGTCATCCGTGTTCCGTTTTTATTGGGGGTTGGGATCATCCGGTTCGTCCTTGATGTCGCGGAACAGGTCCGGCTTGCCGAACTGCGTTGGGTCGAACGTACCGCGGGCTTCGGCTTCCAGCATTCGAATCCGCGTGTCCATGTCCCGCAGCTTCTTCTCCAGTTGTTCGAGCTTCACTCCGGCCTCGTCCTTGTTGCTCGGCTTCGGCACCTCGGGGTATCCGAGCTGCCGCTGGAGCGCGGCGAACAGGAACAGCGGGTCGCGCCCGCGGCTGGCCTTGGCGATCTTCCCTTCCTTCTCGGCGAACAGCGGCAGCAGGCTCGGCGAGTAGTCCGGGTTCTCCCGCTTGCGGTCGGCCACGTACTGCACCGACCGCAGGTACACCAACTCGGCGAACTCGACGATGCCCACCTGCCGACGCACGATGTTCGCGTTCTCCTGCCAGTCGGTCGGGAAGAACGGCTCCTCGCTCATGGCCACCAGCCCGTCGGTGTACCCCAGGCGGTTGCGGGTGATGGCCTCGAACTGGTACACGAACAGCCCGGCACAGGTGGGCGTGCCGGCCTTGTACGTCGCCTCCCGTTCAAGCACTTGCAAGGCAGTGAGGAACGGGAACTTCCGCTTGTCTTCGTCGGATTGCTTGACCACGAACCGCTGGAACGGGGTGAAGTAGTGCGGCAGCTTGGCGAACCCGCTGGCCAGTTGGCCGGAGTGCCGCATCTCGGAGGCCAGGAACTGCACGGCCATCGGCAGGCGGGTGGTGGCGAGCACCTCTTCGGCGATGGAGGCGAGCACGTCCTGGGCGGCGTTCTCCGATTGCACCCGCTCGCGGAGGGTGCGGAAGAAGTACGCCTGCTCGATGCACTCGTCGCGGTCGGGGGGCGTGCCGGCGGTCATGAGGGCATGGTACGCCGGGGCAAGTACAATGCCACCACCGACACCCAGGGGGCGACCCATGAGCCGGCGGTTGCGAACGGTGGCGTCGTTCGACTTGGCGTACAAGGCGGACATCGTGGCCGCCGCGCTGGAAGAAGCGGGCATCGAGGCGCAGGTGACCGACCGCGAAATCGTGTCGATGGAGTGGCTGCTGGCCAACGCCGTGAACGGGGTGAAAGTGCAAGTGGCGGAGGAAGACGAGCGGCGGGCGATGAAGGTCGTCAACGCCCTGTTCCGCGACGGGTTCTCGAAGGTGAGCGATGAGGAGTTGGAGCGGCAGGCGCTGGAGGCCGCACCGGACGACGGCGAGGACGCCCCGCCGCCGGAACCGCCCGCCCCCGACACGCCCCCTCTGGCCACCCGCGCGGACACTGGCGACGTGAACCGCGACCAGTACGCCCGCCGGTTCATGCTCTGCTCGGTGTTCAGCCTGTTGCTCCCGCCGCTCGTCATCTACGCCTTCTACTTGGGGCTGGTGACCGTGTTCGGGTCTGGGCCGATGACCAGTGTCGGGTGGCAGCGGGTCGGGTTCGGTGTGGCGTTCGGCGGCATCTGGATGGCGGTGGGGATCTGGCTGTTGACGATCATGTTTTAACGGAGCACTGGCGGCCATGACCCCGCACCCGGACGACACCATTGTTGCATTGTCCAGTGCCGCCGGCCCCGGCGTACGGGCCATCGTCCGGGTGAGCGGGCCGAACGCGCGGGCCGTGGTGGAACAGGTCTTCACGAGCCGCGACCGCGAGGGAGCGGGTCTCCACCGCTTGACCCCAGGCCACCTCACGCTCTCCGGCGTCCACTCCGCCCTGCCCGCCGACCTGTACTTCTTCCGCGCGCCGCACACGTACACCGGCCAGGACCTCGCCGAAATTCACACCGTTTCCAGCCCGCCGCTCGTCGAACGGCTGATCGCCGACCTGCTCGCGGCCGGGGCACGGGCGGCCCAACCGGGCGAGTTCACGCTCCGCGCGTTCCTCGCCGGGAAGAAGGATTTGCCGCAGGCCGAGGCGGTGCTGGCGGTCATCGAGTCGGACACCGACGCCGACCTCGAACAGGCACTCAAACAACTCGCCGGCGGGGTCACGCACCCGCTCGCCGCACTCCGTTCGGATTTGCTCAACCTGCTGGCCGACGTGGAAGCGGCCCTCGACTTCGTGGACGAAGACATCGAGTTCGTGTCGAAGCGGGACACCTTGCTCCGCATCACAGCGGCGCTCGCCCATCTGGTCAACCTGAACCGCCAGCTCGACGGCCGCACGGTCAGCGGGCGGAGTCTCCGCATCGCCCTCGTGGGCGAACCGAACGCCGGCAAGAGCAGTCTGTTTAACGCCCTCATCGGCAAATCTGCGGCTCTGGTGAGCGACGTTCCCGGCACCACCCGCGACTACCTGAGTGCCCGCATCGACCTGAACGGCGTGCCGGCCGAACTGCTCGACACCGCCGGCTGGCAGACTGCGACTGACACCATCGAAGCCCAGGCGCAACAACTCGGCCGTGAGCAGGGCGACCGGGCGGACGTGGTGTTGTGGTGCGTGCCGGCGGGCGAAGTGGTAGGTGTGCCGCCGAGCGGTCAAGTCATCGTCGTGCGGACGAAGGCGGACCTGTTGGCGAGCGGCGGCCGTAAGGCCGCTGTTTCCGATGAACAGCCCGCTCACGCGGGCCGCTCGCCCGTCTTCGTATCTTGCGTCACCCCCGACGGCACCTCGGCCCTCCGTGGTTTGCTGGTCGAGAAGGCGGCCGCGTTCGCCCGCTCGCCGCTCGCGCCGAGTCAGGCCCGCTGCCGTGCGCACGTGGCGTCGGCGACGACGTACCTGCGGAACGCCCACCGCCATACCGTCGGCGACGACCCGCCGGAGTTGCTCGCGTTGGCCCTCCGCACCGCCCTCGATCAGATCGGCGAGATGGCCGGCTCGGTGTACACGAACGACCTGCTCGACCGCATCTTCTCCCGCTTTTGCATCGGCAAATAGTGCCTGGATTTTCGCTGATTTCTGCCACATCTCGGGACGACGAGCACGGAATTGAGCACGGAAATAGGCTATAGTACCTCTGGGGGCAGGTCCATCCGGGGGTGACGGTCATGGCCAAGGGAAGGAAGTCGAGCGTCCGCTACTACGCCAGCAAGGGGGCGTACTTCACGCACTTCGAGGGCAAGCAGGTTCGCCTAGCCGACGGGCCTGACGACGCTCCCAAGGGGAAGACCTACCTCGCGGCGCTCGCACGGTTCCAGGAGCTGATGCAGGTAAGCAACGCGGACACTGCCGATCAGGGGAACACCGTCCGGGTGGTGGTGGACCTCTACGGGCAGCACCTCGAACGCAACGGCCAGGGCCGCTCCCTGGAGATCGTCCTGCAAACTCTCACCTCGGCGATGGAGCAGTTCGGCGACAAGACGTTCGACGCCTTGAAACCGGTCCACGTCACCGCGTGGCTTGCGCTCATGGCGAAGCCCCGCGACACCAAGAAGCACAAGGGAGTGAAGTGGGGGCCGACGTACCAGAACATCGCCCTGCGGACTCTCGTCGCCGCGTTCAACTGGGGGAAAGGGCAGGGACTGATCTCGCAGCACTGTTTGCAGAACTCGAAGGCCGTGACCATCCGCGGCCGTAAGCGGAGCCGTGGGCAAGAGGCCTACGTTCCGCCGGCGACGTGGAAGACGTTAATCGAGAGGGTGGGGGCGACCAACCACGGGTTCGCCGCCATCCTACGGTTCTTGCACGGCACCGGGTGTCGGCCGGGGGAGGCGTACAACGTCGAGGCCCGCTACTACAGAGCGTCGGACAAGTGCGTCATTTACCCCGGACAGCCGGGGCCGACTGACTACGCCTGGAAGAACGCCAGGCGGACGGGCAAGGACCGAGTCATCTTCTTGTCCGACGAACTGGCCGAGATGGTCGAGGGGCTGATCGCCAAGCACCCGACGGGGGCGATCTTTCGCACCACGCGGAAGTCGATGTGGGTGCAGGAGGCAATGTCGGTGAACCTGCGGTGGTACGCCAAGAAGCTCGGTATCACGCCGGCTCCGACGGCCTACGGGTTCCGGCACACATACGCCACCGACTGGCTGCTCAACGGCGGGTCCATCAAAGTGCTGGCGGACCTGATCGGCACGTCTGTCGCGATGATCGAGCGGCACTACGGCCACCTCATGGTGGACAAGGAGCGAGTGCGGACGATCATGACCACCGTGATGAAGGGTCGGTCAGTTGCGGAAGAACCGCAGGCCGCCGGATAGCCGGGATGTCGAAGGCGGTGGGTTTGCCGGGAGTTCGTTCGTGGCGGCCGGCGATTGAGATGGCTCGTCGTGGTACGCGGCGGCGACGAAGCTTTCGACATCGGCGGGGCGGAGCAAAACAGCCCCGCCGGCCCGGAAATGGGGGAGCCGCCCCAACTCGATCTGCCGGTACCACCAACGCAGCGAGAGCTTTCCGCCGAAGTACAGCCGCTTCGCTTCGGACACGCGGAGGAACGTCGGGGGTGACGTCTCGGAGTCGAGCGGGTTTGGGGGTCGGGCGTGAGCTTCGTCGGCAGCGGGCAAGGGTTCGGCGGTTTGGCTTCGCATGTTGCACTCCCGGTGTCGGCACACTCGGACCCGTGCGCATCCTTCCCCACCCGGTTGGATGGTGGACTGGCAGACGGAACCGAAGGGATGATCTGCTCGAATTATTCGGCGTCCGACAAGCGACGTGCCCCCAACGCAAGCCCTACACGCAAGGCTGATTTTCAGCCTGAATTGCTCGTAGCGAAGCCTAGCACTACAGCGCAGCTTCAGATGACGCACCTATGCGGCCGCTTCTTGTGGGACTTCGTTGCCTGCTCGTTCCGCCGCTGGTGGTAGCGGATGACGTCGCCCACGTGC
>JANNQE010000997.1:0-3811 GCA_031441625.1 Planctomycetia bacterium | reverse complement strand
CAGCGGCCTCACGGCCGCCGCTCGCCTATCCCGACACCAGCTTCCGCAGCACCACCGGCAGCGGCGATTCCAACTCGATCCGCTTGCCCGTCGTCGGGTGGTCGAACGCCAGCTTCCAGGCGTGGAGGCCAAGCCGACTGGCTCCGTTGAATTTCGCCGCGTACCGCTTGTCGCCCACCACCGGGCAGCCGAGGCCGGCCATGTGGACGCGGATCTGGTGCTTGCGGCCGGTCTCGATAGTCACTTCGACGAGACTACATTTGCCGCGGGTGCTCACCATGCGATACCGCGAGATCGCCCGCTTCGACCCCGGCTTCTCGAACTCACTCGCCCGCACCTTCAGGTCAACGCCTTCGGTCAGGAAGTTGTGGATCACACCTTCGGGTGGGTCGGGCACGCCTTCCACCACCGCGAGGTACGTCTTCGACACCGTGTCCCAACTCGCCTGGATGCGCTCGCGCAGCTCCAGAGTGCGGGCGAACATGAGCAACCCCGACGTGCCCTGGTCGAGCCGGTGAACCACGAACACCCGCCCGGCTCGCCGTCCTTCAAACGCCACGCTCAGCCGGTCGAACGCGGTGTCGGCCACCTCGCCGGGCGTCGAAGCCAGGGTGAGCAACCCGGCCGGCTTGTCGAGCACGACCACGGCTTCGTCTTCGTAGGCGATGCTCAGTCCGGCCATCCGCGGGTCGAGAGCCGGCGGCGGGTCGCGCAACACACGCACGCGGTCGGTCGGCTTCACCGGGTGGTCGTGGCGGGTGACGGACACGCCGTTGATATCCACCCGCCCGGAGCGGAGCAACTCCTTCACCCGCGTGCGGTTCGTCGGCTGAAGCGCGACGAGCAGCCACGCGAGCAACTCGCCCGGTGCGGTCGGCGGGGGGAGGTCGCGGCCGGGTGCGGTCATGACTGAACCTGAATGGAACAACTGGAATGGCGGACGCACCCCATCCCGCGAACAATGGCGGCATGAAACTGCCAACCTTCGAGTCGTTTTATGGCGTGGACTTCAGCGGCGGCCGGTTGGCCGGCCGGAATGCGTGGGTGGCGCGGTGTGAATGGGTGAACCCCGGCAGTCATGCCGGCGGTAAGAAAGCAACCCGGCGGATCACTCCGCCGGTTCACCAAGAGGGGCGGCTCGCCTTGATCGCCCTCGACCGCCTGGAATCTCTGGCCGGCACGCCCGAGCGCACGCCCGCACTCGCGCACCTCGTGCAACTCGTTCGCGGTTCCTCCGCCGCCCTGTGGGGGTGCGACTTCCCGTTCGGCCTGCCGGTCGAACTGTTCCCCATCGGGCACACGTGGCCGCGGGTGTTCGACTTCCTGAACGAGTACGCCGACGACGCCTACGGGTGTGGGATGGAGTGCGTCCGCCGGGCGCGGAAGCTGAAGTACGCCGAGGCGCGGAAGACCACGCACCACGTCCGCCGCGTCACCGACGTCGAAGCCCGCGCCCCGTTCGACACCTTCCATTATCGCATCATTTATCAAACCTTCTTCGGCATCCGCGACGTGATCCAGCCGTTGAGCAAGTCGCCCCGCACGGCCGTGCTGCCCTTCCAGTATCGCAAGCTGCCGACGGCCGAGCGGGTGGTGGTGGAGTGCTGCCCGAGCAGCGTGTTGAAGGGGCTGAACCTGCCGCACCAGAACTATAAGCAGCCGACCGGCGGGCCGCTCACCCGCCGGCGGAAGCTGACTCGTCATCGCTTGCTCGCGGCGATGGAAGAGTACGTGGACATCCCCGCGAGCTTCCGACGGGTGATGATGCGGAACCCCGGCGGGGACGCGCTCGACGCGGTCATCGCCGCGGTGGGGGCTTGGCGGGCGGTGTTGGGCGCGGATCACGCGGCGATTGCGAGACACCCGCGGTACAAGCGTGAGGGCCGGCTGTACGTGTGACGGCTCCCTCAGTCTTCCAGCTTGCCGCTTTTCTGGATGGCCCACAGCAGGCGTGACCCCAACACGGTGCTCACCAGCACGCCGATCACCCCGAACACGCTCACGTCCCACACCAGCGGCGGGGCCTTGTTCGCCCACAGGAGCGCCGACCCGACGAACAGCGCGCTCGCCAACATGCCGAACACCAGCCGATTCACCGACGGCTCCAGGTGCTGGTGCTGGAGCTGCACGGCGAACTTCTTCTCGCGGGCGAACCGCATCACGTCCCGCGCCATCCGCGGCAGGGTGCCGAGCACCTCCTCCCAGTCCCGCAGCCCGCTCGCCATCTTCTGCACCATCCGCTTGGGCGACAGCCGGCGGCGGGTGAACCGCCCGCGGTACTGCTCCAGGACGGTCGTCAGGTTGAACCGCGGGTCGAGCAGGCGGGCCGTCCCTTCGAGCATCACCAGCACCTTCGCCAGCAGGCTGACGGACGCCGGCAGGACGATCTGGAACCGCCGCACGGACTCGGTCAGCTCGTCCAAGGCCACGCTCAATTCAAACTGATCGAGCGGCATCCCCCAGTAGAAGGTGATCTGGTCGGCCACTTCGGCTTGAAGTGCCGCGGTGTCCAGGTCGGGCGGCACCTGCCCGATGGTCATCACCAGGTCCGTCAGGGCGGCGGCGTCCTTCGTCATCACCGCGATCATTCCCTTCTCGATGTTCGCCCGCAGGGTGTCGTCCACCCGCCCGACCATGCCGGCGTCCAGCAGGCCGATCACCCCGCCGGGTAGCACCAGCACGTTGCCGGGGTGCGGGTCGGCGTGGAAGAAGCCGTCGCGGAAGATCATGTCGAGGAACACGCGGGCGCCGCGGCGGGCCAATTCCGCCCGCACGCTCGGTTCGACTTCGGCCGGCAGTTGGGCGGACACCGGCACGCCGTCCAGGTACTCCATGGTGAGCACGCGGGCACTCGACCGCGACGCCACTGGGGCGGGGAACTTGACCGTGTCGTCTTTGGCGAAGTTGCGGGCGAACACTTGCAGGTGCCGCAGTTCGCGGCGGAAGTCCAGTTCGCGGGAGAGCAGCTTGCCGAACTCGGCCACCACTGCCGTCGGGCGGTACGGCCGCACCTCGGCCAAGTACTTCTCGGCCAACTCCGCCAGGGTGGTGAGGATGGACAGGTCCGACTCGATCTTCGGGCCGATGTTCGGGTGCTGCACCTTCACCACCACCGCCCGCCCGTCGGGCAGGGTGGCGCGGTGCGCCTGCCCGATGGACGCCGACGCCAGGGGCGTCTCGTCGAACGTGGCGAACAGCTCGCCGAGCGGCTTCTTCAGCTCGGCCTCGACGGTCGCTTTGGTCGCCTCGAAGCTGTCGGCCGGGGCGTTGCTCTGGAGCTTGGCCAGTTCGTCCGCCTGGGCCGGGCCGATCAGGTCGCGGCGGGTGCTCAGCATCTGGCCGAGCTTGATGAACGTGGTGCCGAGTTCGGTGAGGGCCAGCCGCAGGCGGGCCTCGGGCGGGGCGTCGGTGATCGGGCGGATGGGCGTCTTCCGCATCAGGCGGGTGATGAACCGCACGTCCAGCTTGGTCAGCCAGTCGGCCAGCCCGTACTTGACCAGCACGCCGGCGATCTCGGCCAGGCGGTTGCCGTTGCGGGCGAGTTGCGGAATCTGGGCGAGGTTGACGGCCATGCCGGTGTTGTACGGAGCGAAATCGACTGCGAGTAAGGCGGAACGCGGATGACGCGGACGGAACGCGGACGAGGGTGAGCGTCTCTCGTGTTGGTAGGGTTTGGCTGTTGGGGAGGGTGCCCGCCCTCCGCCGCGAAGCGGCCGTCGTCCGTAGCCCAGGGCGGAAGCCCTGGGATGCGTCCACGAATGGGATGCCGCCCCGAAGGGGCCGGCGTGCGGGTTCGCCGGCCCCTTCGGGG
>JANNQE010000996.1:0-4408 GCA_031441625.1 Planctomycetia bacterium | reverse complement strand
TCCTCAGCAAAGTTTGGGTGCAAGCGTATGCAGCGTACCTCCACGCTCAGCCACTCCCGAAAGAGGTGAGTTACCGACCGCGAGAAACCAAAACACCTGCAATTGCAGCGTAAACTCGGGGATCGGGGCAACGGCACCCTTCGGTTCTGACCCCATAGGGAATAGTCGAGCGCCACGACACACTTTGTTTTGTCACCCTACCGGGTCAACACATGCACACCGACCGCCGCCAGCTCGCCGACGCCCGGTTCCGCACGCTGCTGTTGAAGTGGCTGGCCAAGCCGCCGCCGGACGGCTGGGAGGGTACGTCGCACGACCTGGGTAACGCACTGGCTGCCTTCGGCGAGCGCCACCGGCTATATGCGTTCGTGCCGACGTGTCCGGGGCGGCAGGTGGCGGGAATGGTGCCGTTCCTCATCGGAGCACGGATTCACCCTCACACATCACCGCACCAAGCGCACCCGCACCCTGTGGTTCACCCGCAAGTGAGGCTCATCCCATTCGTCCGAAGGGTTCGGCCGAGAACCGACCGATCCCACTTTGGCTGACCGACTGACACGGAACCAGCCAGAAGTTTCTTGGCGCTACCTAGCCCGGATTATTCACGGCCGTCATCGAAAGCACCCTGTCGAAGAGCACAAGCCGATGTGCCTTCGGGGTTTGGGTCGCTGCCCCGGAGCGGAGCAGCAGAAACAGTCTGCGCGGCGCGACGCAGATGGTCGGCGGACGGCGGTTCTCGCGGTGCCGGAGCCGTTCGCGGTCACCCGGAGCGATCGGCCACTTTCCGCCAGCCACCCGCCATCCGGCCCACCGCATCCAGTTCTTCGGCGGCGAACCCGTACCCGGTCGCCCGCAGGCACCGCAGATCGAACGCCAGCCGCACCCGGAACCGCAGTTGCTCCACCAGCACGTTCGCGCGGTCGAGCAGCGCCCCGCGGTCGCGGGTGTACTTCGCCTCCAACAGCACGTCGAACAGGTCGTTCAGCCGCGACAGGATCAGCGCGCCGAGGGTGTCGCGATGGACCCGCGGGAACCGCGCCACCCGATGGCTGAACCACGTCAACAGGTCGTAGGTCTTCTGGATCACCGGCAGTTCGGGGTTCGACACGAGCGCCCCCGGAAATGAGCGACGCCCCGCATGGCCTTCGGCTTGCGCCGACCAGACCCGCTGGGGGCAAGTCGCGGGTCGGTGGTCGGCATCATTCAAACCGGAATTCTTGATTGCGGGACCCCGACACCCCCTCCCGAAACCGCACACATTTCGATCGATTTGACGCAACCAAACGGCAAGAAACTGGTTGCGCCGGACGCGAATTCTGTCAAGCCTGGTAGCCCCGAAGAGGCATCCTGTGGCACGTCGCAGTCGGCGAACACCGCAAGGCGATGTTTTGTCTGAGCGAGTGTCGAGGGGCTGGGGCTCGGCACCAACAATACTCTGCCGGGCCAGTTAACGCCCGGCTTCGCGGTTCACCGGTCTTGCGTCCCAGATTTTCGCCGTGTTGTCCATGCTGGAGGTCACGATGCGCCGGCCGTCCGAGCTGAACTCCGCGGAATAGACAAAATCGGTGTGGCCCTTGAGGGTGAGCACCTCGGCCCCGGTCGCCGCGTCCCAGATTTTCGCCGTTTTATCTGTGCTGGAGGTCACTAGACGAGAACCGCCCGGGCTGAACGATGCCGAAGTGACTGCCTTGGTGTGCCCGTCGAGTTCGAAGAGCAACGTGCCCGTTTTCGCGTCCCAAACCTTTGCCGTGCCCTCGGCACCTGCCGTGACGACCCTGTCCCCGTTCGGGCCGAACCAAGCCGTCCGCACCGCACTGGAATGACCCTTGAGAGTGAACACTTCGGCTCCCGTTGTCGCGTCCCAGATCTTCGCGGTCAGGTCATCACTTGCCGTGACCACGAGGAGCCCGTCGGGGCTGAACGTGGCGCAGCTGATGTGATTGGCGTGCCCCTTGAGTGTCAGGATCTCGGTCCCGGCCTTTGCATTCCAGATCTTCGCCGTTGCGTCCGCACTCGCCGTAACCACACGCGAGCCGTCCCTACGAAAGGACGCCCACGAAACGAACCCGTTGTGCCCCTTGAGGGTTGCAATCTCGGTCCCCGTTTGCGTGTTCCAGATCTTCGCCGTTTTGTCCGAACTAGCCGTGACGACCTGCGACGCATCCGAGTTGAACCTGGCCGAATTGAGGCCGGCCGTGTGGCCCTGGAACACGCGAATCACCACACCGGTGGTTGCGTCCCAGAGTTTTGCGGAAGGATCCGACGGACTCGCGCTCACGACCCTCGATCCGTCCGAATTCGGCGACGCCGAACAGACCGGGCTGGAGTGCCGGAGGACGGTTGCATCCTCGGTCCCGTGCTTCGCGGTCCAGACCTTCGTCGTTCGGTCCCCGCTCGCAGTCAGCACGGAGAACCCATCCGGGCTGAACGCCACCGAATAGATTACTTCTTTGTGCCCCTTGATGGTCGCAATCGCGGAACCGGTCTTCGTGCTCCAAATTTTCGCCGTTCGATCGAAGTTCCCGGTCACCAGGTGCAACCCATCCGGACTGTACGATGCCGCCGTCACGCCATCGGAATGTCCCTTGAGCGTCAGGATCGCGACGCCGGTCTTCGCGTCCCAGATCTTCGCCGTGGTGTCGATGCTGGCGGTCACGATTCGCTGGCCGTCCGGGCTGAACGACGCCGAAATGACAAGATGGGTGTGGCCTTTGAGAGCGAGGATCTCGACCCCCTTCCGAACGTCCCACACCTTTGCCAGGTTCCCACTCGCGGTGACCACTCGCGACCCGTCCTTGTCGAACGACGCGGCGTTGACACGACCCGTGTGGCCCTTAAGTGCGATGATCATTGTCGCTGTTTTCGCGTCCCATACCATTGCCATGCGGTCATCGCCCCCCGTCACGACACGAGATCCGTCCGGGCTGAACCCCGCAGCCAAGACGGGACCAGCGTGGCCTTTTAAAGTGCGGATCGCTTTCCCGGTTTTCACATCCCAGACCTTCGCGGTCCCGTCGTGACTTGCGGTCACGATCCGCGAGCCATCCATGTCGAACGCCGCCGCCGTGACCTCTTCGCCGTGTCCCACGAGGGTGATGATTTCGCTCCCGGTCTTCGCGTCCCAGACCTTCGCGGAAGCGTCTCCACTCGCCGTCACGATTCGAGAGCCGTCCTTGCTGTAGGACGCAGCGTAGACGGCCCCATTCGGGTGCCCCTTGAGGGTGAGAAGCTCGGAATTGCAGAGACGGTGGACGTAGTCGAACTCCCAGCCGCGGAAGGCGGGGCGTGTGCTCTCAAGCAGGGAAACCGTTGCGGGGACGTTGTTCTCCGCCCATTCCTGGTGGGCAATCTGCATCGTGCGGCCGTACTCGAACATCGCCAGCTTCTCGCGCTCGCGCTCGGCGTCCTGTTGTGCCTTCTCTGCGATCCCGCGCAAGCTGATGTTGAGATCGCGAGCGGACTCGGCTGCGGATTTGGACTGTTCGGCGGTCCTCCACAGCGAGGCGAGGGCAACCCCTACCCCGGCCGCCGCGATCAGCCCGACGACCACGCCCGCCAGTGCCAGTTGCACCCGCCGCCGCTTCCGCTGGTCCTCGGCCTTCTGGCGTTCCCCTTCGACTCGCAATTCGGCCGCGACCTTGTCCCCTTCGGCCTTCACCCGGTCCAGTTCCGCCTGTCGCGCCCGTTCGTCGGCCGCAGCGCGCAACTGTGCCACTGCCTTCGCCACCTCGCCCGCGTCGGCCGGGCGGTCCGCGGGCTTCTTGCTCAGGCACCGCTTGCACAACGCCACCAACTCCGGCTCTGCCCCGCTGGCATCCAGACGGGCGAGGCACTCCTCCACGTTCCCCTGCGCCGCCTGCAACCGCGTCGTCTCGACCGAACTCGCCATGAACGGCGGCTTGCCCGTCAGGATCACGGCCAGAATCGCCCCTAGCCCGAACACGTCGCTGCGGGCGTCAACCTTATTGATCGCCCCGATCGCCTGCTCCGGCGGCATGAACGCCGGGGTCCCCAGCACCGACCCGGCCTGCGTGAACGCGCTGTCCGTCTGCCGGATCGACTGCACCGCCGTCGGGGCGACCGTCTCGTCCGGGTCGGTCAACTCGGCGTCCCGCGAGCCGAGAACCTTGGCCAGCCCCCAGTCCATCACCTGTACCTCGCCATAGCTGCCGACCATCACGTTCGCCGGCTTCAGGTCGCGGTGGATGACGGTGTGGGCGTGTGCATACGCCACCGCCTGGCAGATCTGCTCGAACACCGCCACGAACCGCCCGCGGTCGACGGACGGATCGATGCGGGCCTTGAGCAGGTCGTCGAGCGTCTGCCCCTTGATCAGCTTCATCGCCAGGAACGGCCGGCCGTCAGGCAGGGTGCCGAGGTCGAACACGGCCGGGATGTTGGGGTGCTG
>JANNQE010000995.1:0-1842 GCA_031441625.1 Planctomycetia bacterium | reverse complement strand
CACGTCGCGCCGTTCGCCAAGTTACATCTTGATCTGTTTCGCCCGCTTCAGGATCTCTTCGACCGGGATCAGTTGGCCCTCGCCGCTGCCGGGGCAAACGGCTTCCGTCCGCGCCCACTCCTCCGGCGACTCCAGGTTGCTGTCCCAGAACGGCCACGTGCGGCACTGCGTCGGGCGGTCGCGGTAAACAGTACACCCGCGGTCGGCGTCGTAGAACACGCAGTCGCCGTTCGGCCGCTCCCGCAGGCTCACCCGCCCGCGCACCTTCCGCGTGAACACGGCCTCGAACTCGTGCCGCACCATGCCGCGGGCGGCGGCCAGTTTGGTGATCTCGTCGTCGTCCACCCACACCACGCCGGGCGTGCCGGTGCAGCACTTGCCGCACTGCGTGCAGGTGAACTGCAACCCCGCTTGGAACCACGGCTCGGACATTGAAAATCCCGTCCATCGGAGGGACACGGATGAAGAGGATGAAGCAGGGATGAAGTGGATCAGACAGAACACTGCTTTCTTCCGATCCTCTTCATCCAAGGTTTCATCATCTTCATCCGTGTCCTGTATTGTTGATCCTCATTTCTCCGCATTCGCAAGCGCTTCAAACAACTCGCGCTGGATCGTCCCGTTGGTGGCAATCAGATCCATGCGGAACGGGTCGAACGGCCCGCCTTCAATGTTCGACAGTGCCCCGCCGGCTTCGGCGATCAGGCACGCACCGCCGGTCACGTCCCACGGCCAGTTGTCGTACGCCCAGTACCCGTCGAACCGCCCGCACGCCACATACGCCATGTTCAGCGCCGTGCTGCCGGTGCGCCGCAAACTCCGCGTGACCGGCGACAGGTCGGCCCACACTTTCAGGTTCCGCCGCTGGGCGTCCTTGTTCGCCGGGAAGCCGGTGCTGACGAGCGCGTTCTCCAAGATCGCCGTGTCACTCACCCGAATCCGCTCGCCGTTCAGGAACGCCCCGCCGCCCTTCGTGGCGGTGAACAGTTCATTTTGCCGCGGGTCGAGGATGACGCCCACCGCCGCCTCGCCGTTCATCCACAGGCCGATGCTCACGCAGTACGCCGGCACGTCGTGGACGTAGTTGATGGTGCCGTCGAGCGGATCGACGACCCACAGCGGCGGGGTATTCGCCGGCGGGCGAATTTCGTCGATCTTCTTGCCCACGCACTCCTCTTCACCGAGGAAGGCGTGTTGGGGCAGCTTCGCCATCAGGTGATCGCGGACGGCCTTCTGCGAGGCGTGGTCGGCGTCGGTGACGAGGTCGGCCCGCGACTTCTCTTTCACCTGGAACTGCTTCCGCCACCGCTCCAGTTCGGCCGCCCCGAGGCGGGCCGCGTCCACCGCCACGGCCAGATAATCGGTGAGTGTAGACATGCCGGTATGATAGGTGCCATGCCCACGATCACCTACGCCGTCGAACCCGCCCTGTCCGCCGACGAGTTCGTCTCCGTCCTGCGTCGCTCGACGCTGGCCGAGCGCCGCCCGGTGGACGACGCCGAGCGGATCGCACTCATGCTGAAGCACGCGAACCTGATCGTGACCGCTCGCGACGAGTCCGGGTTGCTCGTCGGCGTGTCGCGGGCGCTGACCGACTTCACCTTCTGCTGCTACCTGTCCGATCTGGCTGTCGATGTGACGTTTCAGAAGCAAGGCATCGGAAAGGAACTGATCCGCCGCACGCATGAGGCGACGAAGCCGGCCAAGCTCATCCTGCTCGCCGCCCCCGCCGCCCGCGAATACTACCCGCACATCGGCATGACGCCGCACGATTCGTGCTGGACGCTCGGCTAGGGTGGCCCGCTCTCTCGGAGAGCGGGAATCCGACACCCGCTCTCCGAG
>JANNQE010000994.1:0-4654 GCA_031441625.1 Planctomycetia bacterium | reverse complement strand
AATCTTTCTGGGGGATGTGCCCGCTACATGACGCGCCGCGCCCGCGTGGTCGCGGAACCACCCGCTCCCGCGGGGTCGCGGCTCGTGCCATTCAGCCCAGCCACTCGTCCACCAACTGCGTGAACCGCCGCTCGATCGCGGCGGTGCAGAATCGTTCGTCGTACCGCTCACGTCCGCGGCCGATCTGCCGCTCCCGCTCCTCGTCGTCCGTCAGCACCGCGTCCATCTGTGCCGCTAGCGCCGCCGCGTCCGCGTCGGCGTACTTCGCCGCTTCGCCGGCCGTGTACGGCACCGCCGCCGCCGGCACCGCCACCACCGGCACGTTCAGCCCCATCGCCTCGACGAGCGGCACGCAGAACCCCTCGTGCTTGCTCGTCACCAGCAGCACGTCGGCCACCAGGTAGAGCGCCTTCAGCTGCGCGTTCGACACCTTCCCCGTGACGAACACGTGCCCGCCCTGGCCGAGCACCTCGACGCACTCCCGCACCTCGGCCGCGTGGACCGGCACCGGCTGATCCCCGGCGATCACCAGGCGGGCGTGCGGGTTGAACCGCCGGCGATAGTCGGCGAACGCGGCCACCGCCAGCGGCAGGTTCTTGTTCGGCACCACCCGCCCGACAGTCAGGAACGTGGTCGTCCAGTCGTCGAACCCGGCGACGGCCGAGTGGTCGGGGGCGAGGGCGATCAGTTGGTCGGCGTGGTGGAACGGGGGCAGGTCGTGGAACGCCCGGCCGGGGCGAAACTGTCGCACGTGTTCGCCGTTGTACACCGAGTCGGTCCAGAAGACGGCATCGGTGTCGGCCAGCCGGCCCACCTGGGCGATGCCCTCCTCGCACCCCTTCGCCACCTTCTTGTTGTCGGCGAAGAACTCCGGCGGGGTGACGTTGTGGTACTTCACCGCCTTCCGCCGGCAGACGGTTCGCTCGACCGCCCGCACGCCCGGCTCGAACCCGATGCTGTGGTGGTAGATGAGCAGGTCGTCCGGGCTGGTGAGCACGCCGGGCACGTCGTCCACATGGAGCACCGGCTCGGGCGACGGGCTGCCGTTGTTGAAGAACACCACCTCCACCCCGCGGCGGCGGAGCTGCCGGGCCATGCCGACGGCGTCGTTCCCGACGGCGTCCCCGTGATACAAGGTGGGGATGACGATGCCGGCTTTCATGGGCGTGGGTCTCGGTGAGTTGGAACCGGGAACGCAGTGACCGGGTGGTCATCAACGCACCCGGTCACTGCGTTCCCGGTTCCAGGTGTTGCGGCAGCAGGCCGTGCTTCCGCAGCACGTCCACGATCTTCCGCCCGCTCTTCCGCCAGGTGAAATTGGACGCCCGCACGGCCGCCCGCCGCCCCACCCGCAGGGCGGCCGGCTGGTCGGCGTACACCTCCCGCATCCGGGCGATCAGCCCGTCGTCGTCCGGGTCGGCCCAGTGGCCGGTGTACACGTCGTTGTTCACCGGCACCAGCGTGTGCGGCACGGCGTATCCCACGGTGGGGTCGAAAAAGGCGGTCAGCCCGCTGTAGTTGGCGGTGATGATCGGCCGCCCGCACGCCATCGCCTCGATCAGGTGCAGGCCGAACCCCTCGCCGAACGAGCCGTTCAGGTAGGCCGTGAGCGAGCGGTACCACGCGGCCAGTTGCGGGTACGGCAGGGTGGTGCGGATGAGGTCCACCCGCGGGTCGTCGTGGGTGTCCACCACCGGCGAAGTGGGGGAAATCTTCACCCGCAGCCGCACGTCGCGTTCGGTCGGGAACGCCCGCCGGAACAGGTCGATCATCCGCTGCGCGTTCTTCCTCATGCCGCCGGCCACCAGCGCGCCGGCCGTGCCGAACGTACACACCTGCGGCTCCGAACCGTCGTCGTGGAACACGAGCGGGTCGTACCCGAGCGGGGCCACCTCGATGGGCGCGGTGACCCCACTTCGACGGAAGCAGTCCACCTGCCAGCGGCTGGGCACGATCACCACCCCGGCGGCGTTCAGCGTGGCGGCGTCGGCCGGCGGCAGGGTGTCGGTTTCCCACATGGTGTAAATGGCACACCGCTTCGTCATGTGGAACCGCTGGGCGAGGAACGGCGGGGAGACCACCAGCACGGCGTCGCTCGCCCGCTTGCGGTCGGGCAACGGGGGGATCACGTCCGGCGGCACGAGGCTGGCGTCCATGTACACGATCGGGTGGCGGAGCAGCTTTACGCCCACGCTCGGCAGCCCGCGAAGCAAAGCGTAGGCGACGTGATTCCACCCGGTGATGCCGTTCAGGTCGGCGGCCAGAATGAGTTGATCGACCGGGGCGGGCGGGGGCGGGCCGACCCGCCCGCGATCCGACAGCGGCGTCTCCCGCACCGGGTAGGCGAGCACCCGCTCGCTCCGCCGGCGGGCGGCGGCCGGGATGCCGCTCTCCGCCCACTCGCCCAGCGCGGCGGGGGTGATGTCGTCCGGCATCTGGTCGGGCAGGCGGTCGGTGCGGGTCAGCCACACCTCGCCGGCGCGGGTCGATTCCCCTCGCACCTCGGCCGCCAGCGGGTCGTGGACCGCGCCGGCGTACCCCTGCCCGGTCGGGTCATTCCGCACCTGCTCGGCCAACTGGTACAGCGCGTCTTCGGCCAACTCCACCGCCGGCGGCAGCACCACCAGCCGCTCGCACGTGGTGTCGGCCAGGCTGCGGGCGACGGCGGCGGCGAGGCCGTCGTCTTCGCCGACCAGCCACACCTTCACCCGCGGGTCGTCGCCGATGATGCTGGCCAGGTGCGTGTGCAGCCAGTGCGGGCCGGCGCACGCCAGCAGCAACTCCCAGTGCGGGTACAACTGCCGTCGCACCGAGTGGGCCGCCACCCGCGCCTCGTCGAACTTCTTTGGATCGACCGGCAGCAGCACGGCCATCGGCTCCGGCGTCGGCATGGCGTCCACCGCCGCCCGCACCGCCTCGGCTTCACCCTCGGACAGCGAGTGCCGCCGCCACCAGCCGCCGTCCACCTCGCTCGCCTTGTACGCCCCCGGCCGCATCACCCGGCTGTCCCGCAATCCCTTGAGCACCTTCTGCCCGAACTCGCCGAACCGCCCGCGGAGGAGCATCCCGCCGCCCCGCAGCAGCACCGGCCGCAGGCAGCGGTAGGCGGCCAACAGCTTGAATTTCTCGGCCACCGCCACCAGCCCGACGAGCGGTTCGGGGATGCGAGACACCGCGAACCGCTCCACGCTGAACCCGCCCTGCGCGTGGAACAGGGTGACGGTCAGCCGGCGGGCGGCCCGCGGCAGCTCGATCATGAAGTTGCTGTCGAGCGTGCGATTCCAGTTCAGGCTGTCGGCGGCGACCGGCTTGTGCGGCGGGTCGGCCGGGTCGAACACCACTTCGGCCCGCTTGTAGACGCCGAAGTTGGTGTGCGAACGCACCTTCAAGCGGAAGCGATACCAGCCGGGGGCGAGCGGGGCGTCGGAAGTGAACGTGACCGGGCTAACGTCGGCGTGCCAGCCGTCCGTTTCGCGGCGGAGGCCGGGGCCGGGCGTCAGGTGGTCGGCGGTCCGATTGACGGGTGCGGGGCGACTGGACACGCCCGACGGTGCGACGACAACAGACACGGCGGCACTCCGTTGCCGGTGAAACCAAGCAAGGCGACTAGCGTGCGGGATGCGACAAGCGGAATCAACCCCAAGTCTTCCGCGTGGCGAGCCGTGCGGCGTGAGCCGCCGGGTTCTTCAAGACCCGGTTCCTCACGGGGCACAGCGGGCCGAAGCACATCACTTTCCCCTTCCCGACGGCCGGCCGACCGCTATCATTTCCTTTCCCATTCCTGGAACCTGGGGCGTGCCCTGGGTTTCGTGCGTTTGCGGACGGCCGCGGTTCGCCGTGGCCCTGTCGGGGTCGGGGCCTCAAGCGGGGCGACTCGTTCGCCTCCCCCTCGCATCCCACAACCGGAGAGGTGTCGTGGCCAAGCATAACAAGACCAACAAGAGCGTGAAGAAGAGGTTGCGGGTGACCGGCACCGGACTGCTCAAGCACGGCAAGTGCGGCAAACGGCACTTGAACGCGCACTTCACCGCCAAGCGGCGGCGGCAGCTCCGCAAGGCCGGGCTGATCGGCAACGCCAAGATCACCGCCAAGTACCTCATCGCCATGGGCGAGCAGTAACCCACCTCACACCCCACACAAGTTCACTGTAGCCGGGGTCTGCGACCCCGGTCGGCCTGGCCTCACAGAGGCCGGCGACAGAAGACACTTCAACAGGACACACGCTCATGGTTCGCGCGGGAAGCGGTCGCGTCACGAAGCAACGCAAGGCACGGCTGCGGAAGCTGACGAAGGGGTTCCGCCTCAGCCGACACAACCTGTTCCGGCAGGCGCACACCACCCTCATCCGGGCGCGGGCGTTCGCCTTCCGCGACCGGCGGGTGAAGAAGCGGGAGTTCCGCAAGCTGTGGATCATCCGCATCAACGCCGCCTGCCGGATGCGCGGCCTGCGGTACTCCGAGTTCATCGCCGGCCTGCAACGGGCGATGGTCATGCTCGACCGTAAAGCCCTGTCGGAGACGGCCATCCACGACCCGGCCGCGTTCGACGCCCTGGTCGAGCTTGCCAAGAAGAACCTGCCGCCGGCCATGGCCGAGCAGCACGCGAAGAAGGCCGCCGCCAAGTAATGGCGACATTCGGCGAACGGCGCGACGTG
>JANNQE010000993.1:0-2319 GCA_031441625.1 Planctomycetia bacterium | reverse complement strand
GGCGTTGCCCCTGTTCCTCCCGACCCCTGGGCCCCCCGCCCCCCACGCTCAGCGAGGCGGTGAAGAGGATGAGGCTGACCATGCACCTGAAAGACCAAGTGGCGATCGTGACCGGTGGCAGCCGCGGCATCGGCAAGGCGTGCGTGCTGGCGCTCGCCCGGAGCGGCGCGAAGGTGGCGTTCGTGTACCGCGGGAGCGAGGACGCCGCGAAGGCGCTGGAAGCCGAGGTGACCGCCGCCGGCGGGGTGGCCAAGGCGCACCAGGGCGACGTGGCCGACCCGGCGACCGCCGACCGCGTCGTGGCCGAGGTGCTGGCCGACTGGGGGCGGGTGGACATTCTGGTGAACAACGCCGGCGTCATCCGCGACGGCCTGTTCGTGCGGATGGACCCGGCCGACTGGCGGACGGTGCTCGCCACCAACCTGGACGGCGCGTTCTACTTCTGTAAGGCGGTGTCCGGGCAGATGGTGTTCAAGCAACGGTCCGGGCGGATCGTGAACATCTCGAGCGTGGCGGCCGAGTTCGTCAACCCCGGCCAGACCAGCTACGCGGCCAGCAAGGGGGCGATCAACAGCCTCACCCACGCGCTGGCGGTGGAACTGGGCGGGCGGAACGTGACGGTGAACGCCATCGCCCCCGGGTTCATCGAGACGGACATGAGCGAGGCGGTGCGGAACAAGGCGGGCGAGCTGATCCGCAAGGCCATCCCGCTGAAGCGGTTCGGCCTGCCGGCCGACATCGCCGAGGCGGTGCTGTTCCTGTGCGGCCCGACGGCGGGGTACATCACCGGCCAGGTGCTGACCATCGACGGCGGGTTCAGCCTCGGCCCCGGATTGGCGTAACAAGTAGGTGCCGCCTGCCGGGCGGCACACGCGAACCAGTGCCGCCCGGCAGGCGGCACCTACCCGATCTGGACCTTCCCCATGCGACGCCTCCTCCCGCTCGCGGCCGCGGTACTCGCCACCCTCCCCCTGTTCGCCGCCGACCCGCCCAAGCCGCTCAAGCTGCCGGACGGGGTGACCGTCGAGAAGTTGAGCGACGCGAAGGAGGCCGACAAGGTGGCCGAGCAACTGGAAAAGGAGTACCCGGAGCCGCGGGGCGAAGCCACGAAGATGCTGATCGCCATCTTGAAGGGGTCGCAACTGGACGGCCGTGACGGCTGGTTCGGCCCGGCGGAGAGCCGGTACACCTGGAAATGGCTGACCGAGCGGAGCAAGCTGGACGCGAAGGCCGAGGCGATCTCGAAGGAGCAGTTCACGGGCACCGCCGCGCAGTTCAACGCCCTCGACCGCGACGGCGACGGCAAGATCACCCCGGCCGACCTCGACTGGTCCGACCGCAGCCCGTACGTGATGCGGGCGAGCATGCTCAACCAGCTCTTCCGCCGGATGGACCAGAGCGGCGACGGCCGACTGACGAAGGAGGAATTCGACACCCTGTTCAAGCGGCTGGCGAAGGACGGCGACCACTTCACCGCCGACGACTTCCGCCACGCGATGATCCCCCGCGGGCCGTCGGGGTTCGCCCCCGGCGACGCGCCGAGCATTCCCACGCTGGTGAAGGGGCTGTTCGGCAACGAGATCGGGTCGATGAGCGAGGGGCCGAAGGTGGGCGACGCCGCCCCCGACTTCACCCTGAAGACGCCCGACGGCAAGGGCACCGTGCGGCTCTCCAAGCTGACCGGCACCAAGCCGGTGGTGCTGGTGTTCGGCAACTTCACCTGCGGGCCGTTCCGCAGCCTGTTCCCGGACGTGGAGGCGGTGGCCAAGCGGCACGCCGACTCGGCCACCTTCGTGATGGTGTACGTGCGGGAGGCCCACCCGACGGACGGCTGGAAGATGGAGCAGAACAGCAAGATGGGGGTGACCGCCAAGCAGCCGACCAGCTACGCCGAGCGGGTGGACGTGTGCGAGCAGTTCACGAAGCTGCTCAAGCCGGAACTGACGCTGGCGGTGGACGACATCACCGACCCGGCCGGCACCGCGTACAGCGGCATGCCCGCCCGCCTGTACGTCATCGACCCGAAGGGGAAGGTGGCGTACAAGAGTGGCCGCGGGCCGTTCGGGTTCAAGCCGGGCGAGATGGAGCAGGCGCTGGTGATGTGCCTGAGCGAGGCCGCCCCCGCCAAGCCGCCGGCGGACAAGTGACGCCGGCCGGCGGGCCAATCCGCCCGCCGTTGCCTAGGTCGTGTTGACTGAACGTAGGCGGTCTGCGATGGCGGGGCAGCCAATTTCCCGTGCCGAGGCAGTCATGTTCAGCCGCCACGACCTGTGTGACGCCCACTGGGAGCGGATCCGGCACCTGCTGCCGGGGCAAGCC
>JANNQE010000992.1:0-2254 GCA_031441625.1 Planctomycetia bacterium | reverse complement strand
GGGAGTTTTAAACTTGAGATGGTGCCTTGTCATCGCCCCGTGCTTGCGTGGGGAACACGCCAGGCCGGGCGCCAGCTCCCGGCGACGACTTGGTGGTTGGGCGGGTTGAACACCCCCTCTCCCGTGGGAGAGGGGGATGGGGGGTGAGGTCCTTCCCCCGCCCGCATACACTACCCACATCCCCGCCGCGGACGGCGGAGCGCACCCCGACTTCCCCACACTCAAGGATTCCCCGTGATCTGGGCCATCAATCTGGCACTGTTCGCACAGAAACCGACCGCCCCCGCCGGCGGTGGCACCGACAGTGGCGGCGGGATCGACGCCGTCGGGCTGGTCCTCGTCATCGCCGCCGGCGTCGCCGCGCTGGTGTTCCTGATCATCCTGTTCGTGTTCTTCAGCTTCGTTCAGCTGTGGATTCAGAGCCTGCTCACCGGGGCCAACATCTCCATCTGGAGCATGTTCGGCATGAAGCTGCGGAAGGTGCCGTACAGCATGATCGTCAACCAGAAGATCGCCCTGGTGCAGGCCGGCGTGCCCATCAACACCGAAGACCTGGAAGCCCACTTCCTGGCCGGCGGGCGGGTGCTTCAGACCGTGAAGGCGGTCATCGCCGCGCACAAGGCCGGGCTGGATTTGAGCTGGAAAACGGCCGCCGCCATCGACCTGGCCGGCCGCGACGTGCTCGACGCCGTGCGGACGAGCGTGAACCCGAAGGTGATCGACTGCCCCGACCCGGCGAAGGGCAAGCAGTACCTGGACGCCGTCTGCCGGAACGGCATTCAACTGCTGGCGAAAGCGCGGGTGACGGTGCGGACGAAGCTGGAACGGTTGGTCGGCGGGGCGACCGAAGAGACCATCATCGCGCGCGTCGGCGAGGGCATCGTGAAGGCCATCGGCTCGGCCCACGACCACCGCGAAGTGCTCGCCAACCCCGGCATGATCTCGCAGACCGTGCTGCACTCCGGGTTGGATGCTCAGACGGCGTTCGAGATCGTGTCCATCGACATCGCCAGCCTCGAACCGGGCGAGAACGTCGGCGCGCAGTTGGCCGAACGCCAGGCCCAGACCGACCTGAAGGTGGCCCAGGCCGAAGCCGAAAAACGCCGGGCGGCGGCGGTGGCGCTGGAGCAGGAGATGCAGGCCGCGATCCAGGAAAACAGGGCGAAAGTGGTGCTGGCCGAGGCCGAAGTGCCGCTGGCCATCGCGGCCGCGTTCAAGGACGGCCGCATCGGGGTGATGGACTATTACAACATGAAGAACCTGCAAGCGGACACCAACATGCGGCAGGGCATCGCCGGTCAGACCGGCCCGTCGGATGGCTCCGGGCGGTAAGGTTCGGTCCCCCTCTCCCCCCAGGGGAGAGGGGAACAAAGGCAGGACCCCATGGGCGGTCTGATCGTCACGTTCGGCATCATCGTGGTGATGTCGATCCTGGGCTACCTGACGCAGATGCTGAAGCGGGCCTCCGACCGCCGCCAGCAGGAGCGGGACCGCGAGAAGGAGCGGGAGCGCCGCGCCCGCACCGCGCTCGAAAACCCCACCCCGGTGGCACCGACCCGGCAGAACGACCTGGACCGCTACATTCAGGCGGTCGAAGCCCAGCGGCAGAAGCCGACTCCCACGGCCCGGCCCGCCCGCGCCACGCCCGTACCGACCGTGCAGCCGGCCCGCAAGAAGGAGAAGGGCAGGGCGGCGGACGTGCCGACCGCCTTCCCCGCGGCCAAACGTGCCAAGGGCGACTCCGCCCCGGTGGTGCCCGACGAACTGCCGATGGCCACGGTCGTCACCCCGCGGGGGTCGGTGCCGACCGCCGCCCCGCTGCTGCGGCCGGAGCAGGCGGCCACCCTCACCCCGTCGCGGTCCACCAAGTCGGCCACCGCGGTCGGCCGGCAGTTGGCCGTCCTCTTCGCGAGCGGGGAGGCCGTCGCCCTCGCGATCGTGCTGCACGAGGTGCTCGGCCCGCCCAAATGCCGACAGAATCAGCTGCGGCCAACACCACCCGCAGGACCGGAAACACCCGGATGAGGCTGGCTTTTCAGGACATTTCACTGCCGAGGGCGCGGAGGGCGCAGAGAAAGAATGCCGAGTGTGAAGAAATTTTTTCCACACTTTACGAGACTTCTCGCTGGACGCGACAGGTACTTGGCCTCGGTCGGGCATAGGTTTACGTCGAGAACCCGATCGGCAGCCTGGAAACACCAGGAGTTCGTCGGCGTTGAACGCGACCTCGGTCCCAGGTGCCGGAAGACAGGGG
>JANNQE010000991.1:0-2064 GCA_031441625.1 Planctomycetia bacterium | reverse complement strand
ACCGGGCGAGCGGTTGGAAATGTTGGTGGCGTTCATCGCTGCGCGGGCGGAGTCCACCCGCGAGCGGAATCCGGTGCTTGCCGCCACACGACAAGACATCCTCAACGCCTGCCTGACCCAAGCGGAACTGCCCCCGCAACTTTTCTCGCTCACCGTGCCGACTGGCGGGGGGAAGACGCTCTCCGGGCTGGCGTTCGCGCTCAAGCACGCCGCCGCACACGGCCTCCGGCGGGTCATCTACGTCGCCCCGTACATCAGCATCCTCGACCAGAACGCGGACGTGATTCGGAAGGCGTTGGGGGTGACCGACGGCGACCTGACGGTGTTCGAGCACCAAAGTTTGGCGGAACCGCAGGGGCCGAAACTGGCCGACGAGAGGCAGACCTCCGTCGCTGCTCGCCGGGCCGAGAACTGGGACGCGCCGGTTGTACTGACGACCAACGTGCAGTTCTTCGAGAGCCTCTTCTCCAACAAGCCCGGCCGCTGCCGCAAGCTGCACAACATCGCCCGTAGCGTCATCATCCTGGACGAGTGCCAGACGCTCCCGCCGGACCTGGTGAAGCCCACCTGCCAGATGCTCAAGCAGCTCACGGCCAGCCTCGGCTGCACGGTGGTGCTCTGCACCGCCACCCAACCGGCGTTCGACCACGAGACGCTGAACGAACACCGGCTGACGGCAACCGAGATCATCCCCAAGGAACTCGACCTGTTCGGGAAACTCAAGCGGGTGAAGGTGGAATGGCCAACGAACCGGGACGAGCGGTTGCCCTGGGGTGAGGTGGCGCGGCGGATGACGGACGGCGGCACGTCGGCCCTGTGCATCGTGAACACCAAGAAGGCAGCGCTCGACCTGCTCGCGGAGTTGAAGGGGAAGACGGCGTATCACCTGTCCACGAGCATGTGCCCGGCGCACCGGCTGGCGGTATTGGCCGAAGTGAAGCGCCGCCTGGACGCGAAGGAGTCGGTGTACGTCGTCAGCACGCAGTTGATAGAAGCGGGCGTAGACATCGATTTCCCGTGCGTGTTCCGCGAGATGGCCCCGCTCGAATCGATCATCCAGGCGGCCGGGCGGTGCAACCGTGAGGGGCTGATCCCGGACGCCGGCGGGCGGGTGGTGGTGTTCCGCAGCGAGGAGGGCGAGAAGCGGATTCCGCCCGGCTGGTACAAGATGGGCCGGGACGTGCTCGAATCCGAGTTCCTGGCCGCCGGGGTGGAACCGAGCGTCGAAGTTCCCGCCGACATCCGGAACTACTTCGGACGGCTCTACTGGAAGGGGGACCTCGACCCAAAGAACGTGGTCGGGATGCGGGCGGGTCTTCGGTTCGAGAGCGTGGCGAAGGAGTACAAGTTGATCGCCGAGGACACAGTGCCGGTGGTGGTGGCGACGTGGAAGGACGAGGTTGACCCGGACTCCGGAGTGAACTGGCAAAAACGCTGGCGAGAACTGAAGAAGAAGGAGAACCCGAGGGCCGACGTGCGAGGTGTTCAAGAACGGCTCGATGAGTTGATCCGTCGGCCATCGCGGGCGAACTTCCGCGCCCTCGCCCCGTTTCAGGTGAACGTGTTTCGCTCGGAGTTGCCACGGCTGCCGAATGGGATGGTATTGCCGGTCAGCGAAGACGCCGATTTGTACGTCTGGCACGGCACCTACGATCCGCTGGTCGGCCGCATTTCGGAGTTCCAGAACCTGATCGACGCAATCTAAACCGGAGACCCAGCGATGTCGCCCACCGTGTCTGTGACTGTCTGGGGGGAGTACGCGCTGTTCACGCGGCCAGAACTCTCCGTCGAACGGTTGAGCTACCCGTTCATGACCCCGTCGGCCGCCCGCGGGGTGCTCGACGCCATCCTCTTCAAGCCGCAGATGCGGTGGCACGTCCGCCGCATCACGGCCCTCCGCCCCCGCACGTTCCCGCCCGGCTTCCCGCCCGCCGCCGCGAAGCAGAGTTACCGGCTCATCGGCGTGCGGCGGAACGAGATCCAGGGGGCCATCGCCCCCCGCACCGTGGCCGGGTGGATGGCCGAGCCGGAGTCGTTCGAGCCGTACCTGGTGGACTCGGCCGG
>JANNQE010000990.1:0-3983 GCA_031441625.1 Planctomycetia bacterium | reverse complement strand
GCTTCCTGGCCGATCATCGCATCGACCACCAGATACGCTTCGTCCGGCTTGCACAGCTTGTCGATGCGTTTCAGCTCGTCCATCAACTCGTCGTCGATCTGCAACCGCCCGGCGGTGTCGAGGATGACGGCGTCGCACAGTTGCCTCTTCGCTTCCTTGACCGCGTTCTGGCACACACTCACCGGGTCGGTGTCCTCGCTGTACACCGGCACGCCGATCTGCTCGCCGAGCACTTTCAGTTGCTCGACGGCACCGGGGCGTTTCAAGTCGGCGGCGGCGAGGAACGGCTTGCGGCCCCGCGATTTCAGCGTGAGCGCGAGCTTGGCGGCGGTGGTCGTTTTCCCCGCCCCTTGCAGCCCGCACAGCATGATCACGACCGGGCGGTCGGACTTCTGCGGGATCTTGTGATCGACCGGCCCCATCAGTTGGCACAGTTCCTCGTACACGATCTTGATGATCTGCTGCGACGGGTCCACGCGGTCGAGCACGTTCTGCCCGATGGCCTGCTCTTCCACCTTCGCAATGAACTGCGTGGCGACGGTCAGGTTCACGTCCGCTTCGAGGAGCGCCCGGCGGACCTCCCGCAGCCCTTCGCGCATGTTGTCGGCCGTCAGCTTGCCCGCGCCGAGCTTCTTCAGCTTCTTGAACGCTTCGGACAGGCCTTTCGTGATCCCTTCGAACATGCGGCACCGTGGCGAATCTTGGGGGCGAACGCTGGTGGGTTACTATAAGGGGCGGGGCGAGAGAGGCGAAGACCTCACCCGGCAGAGGGCGGGTGGTACAAAGAGTGCATGGCCCCGCCGCCCCACATCAGCCCAGCCGAACACCGTCGCCGTCAGTCGCGGGCGCGGCGGTCGGCCCGTGGCGTCGGGTTCGTCGGGCGGGTAGAATACCGACATGTGTCCAGCCCGTCCGGGCGCGCAGTACGGCCGTGGTGCGGAGTCCGGGAGTGATCTGCTGACGGTGTACGCCGAGGCGTTCGAGCGGGACGCCGACCCGGACGACTTCTCCTTGCGGGCGATCCTGGCGCACGAGCGCGGGCATCAACTCCTGGCCCGGCGCTCGTCGCCCGACTCGGCGGCATGTCGCTCGCGGCCGAGGAGGTGCTGGCATCGCTCGCCGGGGCGCGGGTGTTGCCGGCGGGGGCGGATCGGGATTCGCTCATCGCCAAAGCGGTGGCCGACACCCTCGGCCGTGGCACCACCGCCGAGAATGCGATTCGGATCGTCAGCGACCTGTGGGATTTACTGGGGGAACTGCTATGATCGGGGCGAAGAGACTTCTGGACATCCGCGAGCAACTCGAAGCGGCCGTGGCCGGGGTGGAGTTGCCTCGGTCGTCCGCGGGCAACACCGACGTGGCCGACGCCCTCACGCGATTCTTGAGCGGCCAGCCGACCGTTGCCGATGCGCCCGCTGTTCCGGCCGAGGCGAAGACTCCGGCAGTCCAACCCACTTGAATCCCGCCGGTCGGCGTCGCGCGCGGGAGCGAGCCACTGGCGAAAATGCTTGATGGGTGGGCGAGGCGGCGGAGTTGGTGTGGGTCGAGTAGGGTGGCCGGCTCTCGCCGAGAGCCGGGTCCGAAGTCGCTCTCGGCGAGAGCGACCCACCCTAACCTGAGCCGCGTTTTTAGGGTGGTCTGCTCTCGCCGAAAGTCGGGTCCGAAGTCGCTCTCGGCGAGAGCGACCCACCCTAACGGAGGCGGTAGGGCACTTCGAGGCCATGCGTGGTCATCAGTTGCTCATTCGCCAACAGTTCGGCCGTCGGGCCGTCGGCCACCACCTTGCCGCCGTCGAGGACGATCGTCCGCGGGCAGCAGTCGAGCACCATTTCCAGGTCGTGCGTGGCGAGCAGCAGCGTGCCGGGCAGGTCGCAGACGGTGCGGATGAGTTCTCGCCGCCCGCGGGGGTCGAGGAACATGCTCGGCTCGTCGAGCAGCAGCACTCCGGGCTTCATCGCCAGCACCCCGGCGAGCGCCGCCCGCCGTTTCTCGCCCCCGCTCAGCTTGTGCGGCGACCGCTCGGCACAGTCCTTCAGCCCGACAGTTTCCAGGCTCTCGGCGGCGATGCGGCGGGCGTCGTCGGGGGTCGTCCCCGTGTTCAGCGGGCCGAACGCCACGTCTTCGATCACCGTCGCGCTGAACAACTGGTCGTCGGGGTTTTGAAACACCACGCCGATGCGTTCGGGCATCCGCTTCCGCTGTTTGGCGTCGGCCGGGTCGAGGCCGCACACGTTCACCTCGCCCGGCTTGCCGTGTAGCACCCCGCACAGCCGCAGGAAGAGTGTGGTCTTGCCCGCCCCATTCGGCCCGACGAGCGCCACCCGCTCGCCCGGCTGTAACGCGAACGACACGGCGTGCAGTGCCAGCCGCCCGTCGGCGTAGCGGTGCGTCAGCGCGTGAACGCGGACGGCGGCGGTGGTCGTCGGTTCGGCGGCCACAGTCATAAGCGATCCCACAGCACGAGCATGGCAAACCCCAGCACCACCACCACAAACCCGACCACGTCCCACACGCCCGTGTGAAACGGCGACATCGGATGATACTTCCCGTCGAACCCGCGGCACCGCATGGCGTCGGCCACGTGTTCGGCACGGTCGCCACCCCGCACCAGCAGCGTGCCGGCGGCGGAGCCGAGCGTGCGGTACGTGTGGGCGTTCGTGCCGGACTTGAAGCCCCGCGTCCGCATGGCGATTCGCACCCGCCGGGCTTCGCCGAAGAACAGTAGCGAATAACGGTGCGCCAGTTGCGCGATCTGCACCAGCACGCCGGGCACATACAAGCAGTGGGCGGCGGCGAACGTGCGGGCGAGCGGGGCAGTGTGGACGAGCACCACCGCCAGCGTGCCGACCGCGACCGCCCGGAACCCGACTGCCACCGCCGTCAGCCAGCCGTTTTCCGAGGTGAACGGTAGCACCACCAGCACCGGGGCGACGCCGACCGCCAGCACGAGCCACCGCGAGCCGAGCACGCGCCACCGCACCCGCCCGAGCACCGCCAGCAGCAGGGCGGAGCCGAACGCCACCCCCGACGGCCACGGGTTCCGCAGCAGTACCACGCCGACGATGGCGAGCACCACCGCCGCCAGCTTCCAGCGGGCGTCCCACCGGCCGACGGGCGAATCGGGGATCGTGCTGTCGCGGAGGGTGATCGACATCGGCCGCCGGTGTGAGGAACAGACGGAGTAGTATTACCACTCCCACCCCACCCGCGGCACCTTTCGCCCGCCGCCGGGTTGAATCTTCACACCCTCTCCACTCACGGCGTGAGTGGACGACTTTCCCGGAGTTCGCCATGACCGCCGCCCTCGCCCTCGCCCTCCTGCTCGCTGCCGACCCGAAGGAGGAAGGCTTCACCCCGCTGTTCAACGGCAAAGACCTGTCCGGCTGGCAGATCGCGGCCAACAAGGACAAAGACAAGGGCGGGGAGAGCCTGGACAAGAAGGCGGAATCGCCCACCAAGCGGTACGTGGTGACGGACGGCGTCATCGTCATCGACCCGAAAGTGAAGGGCGACATGGTGCTGCTGACGGACAAGAAGTTCGAGAAGGACGCGCACATCAAGTTCGAGTTCAAGCCGGGCAAGGGGTGCAACAACGACCTGTACTTCCGCGGGCTGAAGTTCGACATCAACCCGGACGGCGTGAAGGCGATCAAGCTGGACGAGTGGAACACGCTGGAGATCGTGGCGAAGGGCGAGGAGGCCGAGGTGAAGGTGAACGGCGAGAGCGTGAAGAAGTTCAAGGTCAAGGGGACGACCCCGTTCGGCATCCGGGCCGAGTTCGGGCCGGTCGAGATCAAAAACATCCGGGTGAAGGAGTGAGAATTTGTTCCCCTCTCCCCGGTGTTGATGGCTATTCTTCAGACTTGTGAAATGGCGTTGTTTGCGGGCTTGAGTAGCAATGATTCTATGGAGAAGGTTTATATGGAAAGTGAAGCATTGATAAAAGAAATTTAATACCAAATGCAATATATAATAGTATATTT
>JANNQE010000989.1:0-1752 GCA_031441625.1 Planctomycetia bacterium | reverse complement strand
CACTTCCTCGACCACGCCTCACGCGTCGGCCAGCCGTTCAAGCGGGGCGAAGCAGCGAAGGTGATCGACACGTTCGAGCTGGTGTTCATGGCCCGCACGCGGCCGGTGCGGGTGCGGGTGGTCACGCAGGTGGCCGGCGGGTCGCTGAACGAGCGGTTCGAGAAGCACCTGGCCGAGATGTTCAAGGCGGCCGACCGCGACACCGACGGCACGCTGAACAGGTACGAGTGCGAACTGGTGTTCTCCAAGACGGAGTTCCGCTCCATGCTCGCCGGCGGGTTCGCCTTCCGCGGGCAGAGCGGGGCCTTGCCCAGCCTGGAAGTGATCGACCGCGACGACGACGGCAAGGTGGCGTTCGAAGAGTTCGCCGAATACTACACGTCCGAGTTGGGCAAGCTCACCCAGGCCCGCCCGAGCTACGCCCGCCCCAACGCCAACGACCAGTTGACGCCCGAACTGTTCGCCCGCCTGGACGCCAACAAGGACGGCAAGCTGACCGAGGCCGAGTTGAAGGAGGGCGAGAAGATCCTCATCCCGCTCGACACCGACGAGGACGAGACCGTCAGCGGGGCCGAACTGATGGCCAACCCGCTGCGGCCCGGCCGGCTGGCCACCGCCGGTGTGGGCATGATGGACGGCATGATGGGTGGCGGCGGCATGAACGGCCCGAACGCCCGCCAGCCGGACGATGTGCAGGTGTACCCCACCGCCCTGCCCGGCACCGTCGTGCAGGCGGTCATCAAGAAGTACGACGACAACGGCGACTTCGACCTGTCGGCGAAGGAAATCGCCTTCGACAAGGCCACGTTCGACAAACTCGACACGGACAAGAACGGCAAGCTGTCGGCCACCGAGTTGGAGGCGTGGCGGACGGGCGAGCCGGATGCCATCGTCACGCTCGTGGTCGGCGACACGCAGGCCGGGTGTAAGGCGACGGCCAAGCTGCTCGGTCGTGGGGTGGAGGTGCCCGACCAGACGACCACCGACCGCGTGGTGCTACGGGTGGACAGGCAGACGCTCGACTTCGCCGCCGTGCCGCTGCCCGACTACGCCCGCACCCGCGCCAACCCCTACGGCTACCTGTTCCCGGCCGACAAGAAGTACCTGACCGAGAAAGACCTCGTCGGCCCGCAGTACCAGTTCCTGCGGGTGGCGTTCGACCCGGCCGACTTCGACGGCGACGGCAAACTCACCCGCGAGGAGTTCGACCGCTACTTCGCCCTGCAACAGAAAACGTCGCTGCTCGGGCTGACGCTCACCCACGCGGTGCAGGTGCCCAACCTGTTCCAGTTGCTCGACGCCAACGGCGACGGCCGCCTGGGGGTGAAGGAACTCCGCACCGCCTACGCCCGCCTGCAACCGCTCGAACCGACCGGCGGGAAGGAAGTCACCCGCGGCATCCTCCAACCGTCGGTAACGGTGCGGGCGGGCACCACGCTGTACGGCGGGGCGGACACGGCCGTGTTCACCGCCCAGCAAGCCGACCCGTCTGGATACGGCCGCTCGGCCTCGCCGACCGCCGGCCCGATCTGGTTCGCCAAGATGGACCGCAACGGCGACGGCGACGTGTCCCGCGGCGAGTTCCTGGGCAACAAGACAGAGTTCGACAAACTCGACGCCAACCGCGACGGCCTCGTCTCCCTCGACGAAGCCGAGGCGTTCGAGGCGAAGGCCCGGCCGAAAAAAGAGAAGTAAGGCGGGCGATACATGAGCTTCTGGAACCGCCGGCGTCAGCCGGCCGGGTGGTCACCT
>JANNQE010000988.1:0-1823 GCA_031441625.1 Planctomycetia bacterium | reverse complement strand
CGCACACGCCCACCCAGGGCGTTGCCCTGGGCTGAGGACTCCCAGGCCTTCGGCCTGAAGCAGTGGTTCGACTGGCATTCCGAGCCTGAAGATCAGTAACAAAACCCCGGAGGTCCGCCGTGCTCATCTTCGACTCCCACCTCGACCTCGCCCTGAACGGCGTGGACTGGAACCGCGACCTGCGGATGGACGTTCACGACATCCGCGTGCAGGAGCGGGTGTACGGCGTCACCGACCCCGGCCGGCAGACGGGTACGGTCAGCCTGCCGGAGTTGAAGAAGGCCCAGGTCCACGTCGGCGTGGCGACGCTGCTCGCCCGGCAGGAGTTGGCCATCAACCACCCGTTTGGGTGGACCACCCCGGAGGCGTGCTACGCCATGTGCCACGCGCACCTGGCGTACTACCGGGCGATGGAGCGGAGCGGGTGGGTGAAGATGCTGAAGACGAAAGAAGACCTGTCCCGGCACGTGGCCGACTGCTTCACCGACCCGGCCGCGACCCCGTTCGGGTTCATCCTGAGCATGGAGTGCGCCGACGGCGTCCTCGACCCGGACAACATCCGCGAGTGGTACGACCACGGCCTGCGGGCCATCGGTATCACGCACTACGGGGCGAACCGGTACGGCGGCGGCACGCGGTGTGAGGTGGGGCTGGCGGTGGACGCGCTGCCGCTGCTGGACAACATCCAGAAGCTCGGCATGGCACTCGACATGACGCACCTGTCGGACAAAGCCTTCTGGCAGGTGGCCGACCGCTTCGGCGGGCGGGTGCTGGCCAGCCACCAGAACGCCCGCAAGTTCTGCGATTGGCAGCGGCAGTTCTCGGACGAGCAGTTGAAGTACGTGATCGAGCGGGACGGGGTGATCGGGGTGGCGTTCGACGCCGTCATGCTCGAACCCGGCTGGGTGCGGGGGCAGTCGAAGCCGCAAATGACCATGGAGCGGGCGGTGGAGAACATCGACCACGTGTGTCAACTCGCCGGCAACTGCAAGCACAGCGGCATCGGCTCCGACCTGGACGGCGGGTACGGGTTCGAGCAGACGCCGGCCGACCTGAACACCATCGCCGACCTGCAGAAGATCCCCGAACTGCTGGACAAGCGGGGGTACAAGCCGGCTGACGTGGAGGCCATCATGCACGGCAACTGGCTGCGGTTCTTCGCCGAAGTGCTGCCCGCGTAGGTAGGTGTCGCTTGCCGAGCGGCACTCAATACCAGTGCCGCTCGGCAAGCGGCACCTACCTTATCTCGCATGAACTGGACCACCACGCTCTACGTCGCCCTGGCCGCCGCCGCCGGCAGTTGCATCGCCATGCAAGCGACCGCCAACGGCAAGTTCCGCGAGAACCTGGCCCTCGGTGCCGACGAGTCCGCCCCGTGGTACGCCGCACCCGCATGGGCGTCGTACTTCAGCATCTGCGGCACCATCGTGTGCGCCACGGTGGCCATGCTCATCCTCCGCCCGCCGTTCCCCACGAAGGAGGCGTTCGCCTCGACGCAGTGGTGGAACTGGATCGGCGGGCCGCTCGGCGCGCTCATCGTGCTGGCCGGGGCCACCCTCACCCCGCGGCTGGGTGCCGCCGCGTTCATCGCACTTGTGGTGGGCGGGCAGATGCTCTGCTCGATGGTGCTGGATCACTTCGGGTTGGTCGGCGAGCCGCAGCCGCTCAGCATCGGCAAGGTGTTCGGGGCGGTGCTGGTGGTCGTCGGCGTGATCTGCGTCAAATTCTTGTAGGTCGGGCTGAAGTGGTCTGGGCGCGACCGGCGCGGCGAGCGGGGGGGCCCGCGGGGCGGGGAGAGGGAAAAACACCCCCACCAAGTAGAA
>JANNQE010000987.1:0-9840 GCA_031441625.1 Planctomycetia bacterium | reverse complement strand
GTTCCAGGGACATCTGGAACCGCCGGCGTCAGCCGGCTGGGTGCCGAACTCACCCGTACGGCGTGCGTGAAACAATCGCTACAGCGAACGCCGGCCAGCCGGCCAACAACTCCCCCCGCTCGCCGCGGACGTAATCCGCATACTCGAACCCCGGCGCCATTGTGGCCCCGATGAGCGTCCAGCCGTGCGGCCCGTTCGTTCGCGTGCTCCCCTGCCACACCCCGCCGGGGATGACCAACTGCGGCACCTGACCGACCGCAAGATCGGTGCCCACCATCACCGTCCGCCCGCTGCCGTCGGGGAACAGCAGCAGCGTTTCGAGCGGGTCGCCGCCGTAGAAGTGGTACACCTCGTCGCCCGGCAGCCGGTGCATCTCCGACACTCCCGCCCCTTCGAGCAGGTAATAAATGGCGGTGCTGTGCGGTGAGCGGTACGTCTCGCGGAAGTGCCCGCCTTCAACCGGGTGCGGGCGGAGGTCGAGCAGGCGGATTACGTTGGCGGCGGTGAGCACGGGGAGGGTTCCGATGGGGGCGGAGGGGCGTTGTCGGGGCGAGCCACCTTGTCATCGCCGGGAGCTTGCGACCGCGCTCAACCTTGCCCGGTCGCAGGCTCCCGGCGATGACAAGGCGCCAGAGGGGTTGAGCACGCACTCTGACCGCCCAACTTGTGTTACCCTACTCCGGCACCCCCGGAGTCGCCCATGCGATACGTCTTCGCCCTGCTCGCCGTCGGTTCCACGCTCGCCGCGGCCGAGCCGCTGCCCGACACCAAGCCGCTGACCGACGACGGCGACCTGGCCACGGCGATGGTGGCCGGCATTCACAAGTACCTCGACCGCGAGTTGAAGGCGGCCCCGGCGAAGCGCGATGAGTTGTGGAAGCCGGACCTGGCGAGCAAGGAGGCGTTGGCGAAGAGCCTGCCGGCGAAGCGGGAGCGCCTGCGGAAGCTGCTCGGCGTGGTGGACGAACGGGTGAAGCCGAACCTGGAGTACGTCAGCGGGCCGAACAAGTCGAGCGAGTTGGCCGTGATCGACGGGTGCAAGGTTCACGCGGTGCGGTGGGCGGTGCTGCCGGGCGTCGATGCCGAGGGCTTGTTGATCGAGCCGAAGGACAAGCCGAAGATGAACGTGGTGGCGATTCCCCATGCCGACCAGTCGCCGGAAGAGTTGGCGGGGCTGGTGAAACTCAGCGACGACTTCGCTCTGGGCCTCGCCCGCCGAGGCTACCGGGTGTTGGTTCCCACGCTGATTGATCGCAAGGATGAGTTGTCCGCCAACGTCAAACTGAAGAAGCAGACGAACATCCCGCACCGCGAGTTCGTGTATCGCATGGCCTACGAGATGGGCCGCACCCTCATCGGGTACGAGGTGCAGAAGGTGCTGGCGGCCGTGGACTGGTTCACCGCCCAGGACGGCAACCGCTGGATTGGGCTGATCGGCTTCGGGGACGGCGGACGTATCGCCTTATACGCCGCTGCGCTCGACGAGCGGATCAAGGTGGCGCAGGTGTCGGGGGCGTTTGTCGCGCAGGAGAAACTGGGCGCCGAACCGATCGACCGGAACACCTGGGGGGTGCTCAAGGAATTCGGAGACGCGGAAGTGTCGTCCATGGTGGCACCCAGGCGGTTGCTGATCGACCACACCACACCGCCTGCGTGGGATGGCCCCCGCGAGCCAGAGAAATTTCGGCAGGCCGCGCCGGGCAGGTTGACGAAATGGGACCGCGACAACGGTCTACGAGAAGTGGAACGGGTGACGAAGTGGTTAGAAGTCGACCGTGAGGTACACCCCATTTTCCGTGGCGATTACGTCGATTCGCAACTGTTCGATAAACTCCTGGGACTGAAGGAAGAGATTCTCGGCGCGTACGACATTCCGAAAGTGGCTGTTCCCCTCGCCCGTCACCAGCGGCAGTTCGATCAGCTCGTGTCGTTCACGCAGAAGTTGTGGCGCGACAGCGACGCCGTTCGCAAAGACTTCTGGAAGAAGGCCGACGCCAGTTCGCCGGAGAAGTGGGAGCAGAGCTGCGACTGGTATCGCGAGTATTTCCACGCCGAGGTGATCGGCAAGTTGCCCGAGCCGACCGTGCCGCTGAACCCGCGGTCGCGGCAGGTGTACGACGAGAAGACGTGGACCGGGTACGAGGTGAAGCTCGACGTGTACGACGACGTGTTCGCCTCCGGCATCCTGCTGCTGCCCAAAGACCTGAAGCCGACCGACAAGCGGCCGGTGGTGGTGTGCCAGCACGGGCTGGAGGGCACGCCGCGGAAGTGCATCGACGCCGAGAAGGGGCCGACGTACTTCGAGTTCGCCCGCAAGCTGGTGGCGAAGGGGTATGTGGTGTACTGCCCGCAGAACCCGTACTACGGCGGGAACACCTTCCGCCAGCTTCAGCGCAAAGCCAACCCGCTCAAGCTCAGCCTGTTCAGCTTCATCATCCGCCAGCACCAACGCACACTGGATTTCATCGAGAAGTTACCGGGCGTGGATGCGAAGCGGATCGGCTTCTACGGCCTGAGCTACGGCGGGAAGACGGCCATGCGGGTGCCGGCGGTGGAGAAGCGGTACTGCATGAGCATTTGCAGCGGCGACTTCAACGAGTGGGTCGGCAAGAACGTGAGCGTGGACCTGGACCGCAGCTACATGTGGACGGGCGAGTACGAGATGTACGAGTTCGACCTGGGGAGCACGTTCAACTACGCGGAGATGGCGTACCTGATCGCCCCGCGGCCGTTCATGGTGGAGCGCGGGCACGACGACGGCGTGGGCACCGACGACATGGTGAGCAGCGAGTACGCGAAGGTGCGCTACCTGTACGCCAACCGGCTGAAGCTGCCTGAGCGGACGATGATCGACTACCAGGTCGGCGGGCACCAGATCTTCTTGAAGGGGACGATGGCGTTCATCGAGAAGCACTTGGGGAAGGTGAAGTAGGTGACACCCTCACGGGGCGGTCGGGGAGGTCGGCGGCGCAGGGCGGGTGTCGGCCGGCGGCGACTTCACCAGAACACCCGACAGGGCGAGCGCCACCAGCACCACCCCCAGGGCGACGCGATAGACCACGAACGCGGTCATGCTGTACCGCTTCAGGAAGCCGAGGAGCCACGCCACCGCCGCGTACCCGACCACCCCGCTGATCGCCGTGGCGAGGATCAGGTTGAACAGTTGGTCGGTCGAACCGTGCAACTCCTCCCGGCCGGAATAGAGGTCTTTCAGACCGGCCGCGAGGATGGCCGGGAGTGACAGCAGGAACGAGAACCGCGCCGCCGTGCTCCGGCTCATCCCCGCGAACAGTGCCCCGCTGATGGTACACCCCGACCGGCTCGCCCCCGGCAGCAGCGCGCACATCTGCCACAGCCCGACCCAGATGGCTTCCTTCCACGTCAGGTCGGCGTCGGTCAGTTCGGGCAGGTGGCGGTCTTCCTTCCGCGTGCGGTGCCAGATCTCCGCCGCCAGCATGAGCAGCGCGAAGATGATCGACACCACGCCGATGGAGAGCGGGTCGTAAAAGTGCTGTTTGATCGGCTTCGAGAACAGCCCGCCGACCACCCCCGCCGGGATCGTGCCAACGACCATCAGCCACGCCAGCCGGCTGTCGGTGGTGGTGCCGAAGCGGAAGGCTCTCAGGTCGGAGAACACCGCCGTGGCGATCCGCCACAGGTCGCGGCGGAAGTAGATGAACACGGCGACGAGGGTGCCCAGTTGCACGACGGTGGTGAACGGCCCGTCGGCCGGCAGGCCGAACCACTGCTGCACGACGATCAGGTGCGCGGTGCTGCTGACCGGCAGGAACTCGGTGAGGCCCTGCACCACGCCGAGGATGATCGCCTGCCACCACTGCATGCCATGCCTTCGCCCCGGAGGGGCGTTCGGTTGTAGCCTGGGGCGGAAGCCCCAGGACTGGTTCGGATGACACGCAAGCCCCGGAGGGGCGGTCGGTGGTCCGGTCGCCCCTCCGGGGCTTTGTGATTTGGGGGCATGGCCCTGGGGCTTCCGCCCCAGGCTACATCCGAACGCCCCTCCGGGGCGGAGAGGGTCCTCTGCCCTTCGATCGCGCGTCGGGCTAACATACCGTCATGCCACGCAAGTACCACCGCAAGCGCCGCCCGCCCCGCAAAGACCGCAGCACCCCCGCGGGTGAACACCTGCCCGTCATGCTGGCCGAGGTGTTGCATGTTCTCAACCCGCAGCCGGGTCAGGTCGTCGTCGATTGCACGCTCGGCTTCGCCGGGCACTCGTTCGAACTGCTGCAACGGGTCGGCCCGACCGGGCTGCTCGTCGCCATCGACATGGACCCCGCCCACCTGCCGCGGGCGACGGAGAAGCTGCAAGCCGTGGGGAACCCGTTCCACGCCCACCACGGCAACTTCGCCGGCTTGCCTGCGGTGCTGCTGGCGGCGGGGGTGGAACGAGTGGACGCGGTGCTGGCCGACCTCGGCATGTCGTCGATGCAAGTGGACGACGCGGACCGCGGGTTCTCGTACATGCGCGACGGCCCACTCGACATGCGAATGGACCCCACCCGCGGGCGGACGGCGGCGGAGTTGTTGAACACGCTGAGTGTTGAAGAACTGACGGCGGCGTTCACCGAACTGGGCGACGAACCGGAAGCGGAAAAACTCGCGGCGGCGATTGTGGAGTACCGCGAAATCAAGCCGCTGGAGCGGACACACGAGCTGCGCGAACTGATCGAACAGACTTCCCCGGTGACGCCGCAGCTCGGTCCCGGTCACGGGCCGATCCGCAAGCAGGTGATGCTGCCGACCACGCGGGTGTTCCAGTCGCTCCGCATCCTGGTCAACCGCGAACTGGCGAACCTAACGCAACTGTTGCGCGTCTTACCGGCGATCCTGAAGCCAGGTGGGGTGGTGGGCATCATCAGCTTCCACAGCGGGGAAGACCGGCTGGTGAAGACCGCCTTCCGCGACGGCCTGCGAGCCGGGGTGTACTCCGCCGCCGCGGACGACGCCATCCGCCCGACCGAGCAAGAGAAGTTGGAAAACCCGCGGGCCAGAAGTGCGAAACTGCGGTGGGCGAAGCTGGCCGGTTAACGGAATTTTTCAAACACCGTCGAGGGCAGGCTTCATGAACGCTGTTCTGCTTCGCGAAGAAGATCTCCGTGAAGCAAATTACATCCTTCATCCCAGCCGCAATAACAACTATTGGGCCAACCTATCACCAAAACCAATCGATGAACTCCGAACCCGCCGTGGCGAGGCGTTCAACCTCATATTCGTGGGTTCCGAGGAAGATGAGGGCGATTTTTACGCTATACCCTACGCAGTGGTCCGTCCGGCACTCACCCACGAGTTCCTTAGCCCTGATCAGACAGGCCGAGAACGATGGATAGTAACAATTAGGAATCATCAGCTCAAAATCGGACTTCACCCACTGATAGATGTCGGTGCATTTTATGGAAATGCCGCTATTCTTTCAAATCCGGGCGAGTTTGCTCCCGGCTCAGCCGCCGATCAGAACGATTACGCAATCGAAAACCGCAAGATAGAAATCGAGGCGAGGCAGAAGCAATCAGTGTTCCGCAGGCGTGTTTTCCAGAATTTTGACGGCCGCTGCTGCCTATCTGGTATTTCTGAGGACGAGCTTCTCATCGCAAGTCACATCGTTCCTTGGGCAAAGAGGATTGACACTCGACTCGACCCGGCAAATGGTCTGCTGCTGTATTGCCCCTACGACCGGCTCTTCGACAAAGGGTTCATCACGCTCGACGACAAATTACGGGTTCTGATCTCCCCAATGATTGAAGACTTCAGCCCTCCGTTGAGAGCAGTTTTGCAGGAATTAGTCAGCAAGGAGGCTCGTCGCCCGCTGAAGTGGAAAATCAAAGCCGAATACCTGAGTTATCACCGCACGGTAGTGTTTCGTGCGGGTAGGGTTGCCCAGCCACCGGAACCAGAAGCAGCAGCGACGTAGCACTCGTCGTATCGCTTACGAGAGCCACCCACTGGCCGGCCCATGTTCATCCCGTCCTCCTTCCGCATCGACGACCGCGACACGCTGCTCGCCTTCATCGAGCGGTACGGGTTCGCCACGCTGGTGAGCACTGACCCGAACGGCGTGCCGTTCGCCACGCACGTTCCGCTGCTGCTCGACCGCTCGTCCGACCTGTTGCTCGGTCACATCGCCAGAGCGAACCCGCAGTGGGAGATGTTCGCCGGCCGCGAGTCGCTCGCGATCTTCCACGGCCCGCACGCTTACCTCTCGCCGACGTGGTACGCCACCGCCCCCGCCGTGCCGACGTGGAACTACGCGGCTGTGCATGTGTACGGCATCCCACGGGTGATCGACGCCGACCGAACCGCCGACGTGGTAGACCGACTGGTGACCAAATACGAGAGCCATCGCCCGAACCCGTGGACGGGCGACATGCCCGACGACTACCGCCAGCGAATGCTCGGCGGCATCGTTGGCTTCGAGATGCCGCTCACGCGGATTGAAGGGAAGTTCAAACTCGGTCAGAACCGCTCGACCAAAGACCGCGCCGGCACCCTCGCGGGGTTGCGAGCCGACGGCGGCGAAGCGGCGGAGTTGGCCGCGTTCACGGAGGGGTATTTCGGAGCGAGAGGGTAACGAGTTCACATCGTCTTGGCATCCGTCGCCGTCATCCGTCACAATGGCATGACGTACGCGGAAACTACCGGCTGGTGCGAAACGTCGGAATGGGGTGACACTCCGAGGGCTTGCCGTGCGACGAATTGCCTTGCTCGTGGCCCTCGCGCTCCCCGCATTCGCATTTGCCGCCGACCCCACCGCGGCGGACGCGAAGCGGATTTTGGACACTCACTGCCACCGCTGTCACGGGCAGGACGGGGCCATCGAAGGCGGGTTCAACTACGTCCTCGACTTCGCCAAGCTGATCGACCGCAAGAAGCTGCTCCCCGGCAACGCCGACCGCTCCCCGCTCCTCCGCCGCATCGCCGACGGCACCATGCCCCCGCCGGGCGAGAAGCCGCGCGTGAGCGACGCCGACCTCGCCACGTTGAAAACGTGGGTGAACGCCGGGGCGAAGCTCGAAGCGGCCCCGATGCGCACGCCGATCACCACCGACGACGTGCGACAAGCCGTTGTCAGTGACCTGGAGAAGATCGACCGCCGCAGCCGCCGGTTCGTGCGCTACTTCACCCTGAACCACCTGTACAACGCCGGGCTGTCCGACGACGAGTTGCAGACGTACCGCAACGCCCTCGCCAAGCTGGTGAACTCGCTGTCGTGGCACCCGAAGGTGCGGAACCCCGAACCCGTCGACGCGGCGAAGACGGTCCTCCGCATCGACCTGCGGTGGTACATGTGGGACGCGACCCTGTGGAACCGCGTGCTGACCGACTACCCGTATGGCGTGCTCTCCGACACCGCCGCCGACCGCGTGGTGATGGTGAACACGGCCAGCAAGCTGCCGGTCGTGCGGGCCGACTGGTTCGTCGGCACCGCCAGCCGCGCCCCGCTCTACTACGAACTGCTCGTGCTGCCGGGCAACCTGCCGGAGTTGGAGAAGCAGTTGAAGATCGATGCGGCGGTGAACATCCAGCAGGAGCGGGTGATGCGGGCGGCGTTCAACGGCTCCGGCGTGTCGCGGTTCAACCGCGTGCTGGAGCGGCACGACAGCGTCCACGGCGCGTACTGGCGGACTTACGACTTCGACGAACCGCCGCAAAATCTGACTGAGCGGACGCAGACCCAGCCGCCCGACCGCCGCAACGTGTTCGCCTTCCCCCTCGGGCCGGGACAGGTGGACAGCGGATTCCAGCACGCCGGCGGGGAGAGCATCTTCGCCCTGCCCAACGGCCTGCACGCTTACTACCTCGTGAACAGCACCAACGACCGCCTCAACAAAGCACCCACCGCCATCGTGAGCGACCCGAAGCGGCCAGACAAAGCCGTCGAAGCGGGCGTGTCGTGCATGAGTTGCCACGTCACCGGCATTCTGCCGAAGGCCGATCAGGTGCGCGACCACCTGGAGAAGAACCCGAAGGCGTTCGGCCGGAGTGACGCGGAAGTGATTTCGGCGCTGTACCCCGGTAAAGACAAGGTGCTGGCGCAGATGGAGGAGGACGCGAAGCGGTACGCGGACGCGGTGGCGAAGACCGGGGCGAAGGTCAGCCGGTTCGAGGCGGTCAGCACCATCACCCTGAAATTCGAGGCCGACATCGACCTGACGCTCGCTGCGGCCGAGGTGGGATTGGAGCCGGAGGTGTTCCGGCAACGCATCGAAACGAGCGACCTGCTGAAGAAGAACGTCGGCGCGCTGCGGGTGAGCGGCGGCACGGTCAGCCGGCAGATCTGGCAGCAGGGGTTCGGCGACGTGGTGCGGGAACTGCGACTGGGCGTGCTCTTCCAAGCGAACGCGAACGGCGGCAACCGGGCCGACAACACCGGCGAGATCGACCCGCTCGAAGGCGACGCGGCGACGGCGGCGGTGTTCACCACCGACGGCAAGCGGGCGTTCGTGGCGTCGGCGGATCGCAGCGTGCGGGTGTGGGACGTGGAGGCGAAGCGGGACGTGAAACGGCTGGTGGGGCACACGGCCAGCGTGTGGGCGGTGGGGCTGAATGCCGACGGCACGCGGGCGATCAGCGGCAGCGTTGACGGCACGGCGCGGGTGTGGGACGTGACCAGCGGGCGGGAACTGAGCAAGCTGAGCGGGCACCTGTCGCTCGTGTCGGCGGTGGCCCTGACCGCCGACGGTACGAAGGCCATCACCGGCGGGTACGACGGCGCGGTGGTCTGGTGGGACGCGGTGAAGGGCACCGAGGTCCGCCGGCTGGAAGGGCTGGAATTGAAGGCGGTTCATGCGGTCGCACTGCTACCGGCGCGGAAGCTCGCGGCGATTGCGGCGGATCGCCAACTCATCCTGTGGAACTTCAGCACCGGCGAAGTGCGGGCGAAATGGGAAGCCCACTCGGCCAGTGTCACCGCGGTGTCATTCGCCGAGGACGGCACGCTGATCCTGTCCGGCGGGGACGACGGGCGGGTGAAGGTGTGGGACGCGACCGGCAAACTGCTCGCGGAACTGAAGGGGCACGACGGCGGGGTGCGAAGCGTGGCGATGCTAAACGGCGGGCGGTGGGCGACGACGGCCAGCGGAGACGGCACGGTGAAGTTGTGGGACGTGCCGGCGAAGACGGACGTGGCCACGTTCCGCAAGCACACGTCGCCGGCGGTGGCCGCCGCGTTCACCCCGAGCGGCACGAAGACGGTGTCGCTCGACGCGAAGCTGGGCACACTGCTGTGGGACGTAACCAAGTTCGTAGCGACCGACAGCACCGCCCCCCCGCTCGTCCGTCCCGTGCCTGATGTGATCGACAAGCTGAAGTGACCGCGGCCGGGCGCGCGCCACCCGTCTGATTGCGAAAGTTGACAGGTGTCCGCGAAGGCGGCAGCGGGCGGGCGAACGACCCGGCTCGGCGGTTCTCCCGGCTGAATGGGGTGCTAGGTATTGCCGCCCATTTCACCCGGGAGAATTCCGCATGTCCGCCGCCGCACCCGCCCAAACTCAATCCCAGACGACCCCGAACAACCTGCTGATCGCCATCCTGTCCGCGTTCGTCTTCTTCCCGCTCGGGGCGCTCGCCCTGGTGAACGCGGCGAAGGTGAACAAGTTGGTCGCCGAAGGAAAGACCGACGAAGCGGAGGCGGCTTCGGCCGGCGCGAAGAAGTACGCCTACATCGCCATCATCACCGGCGTCGTCCTGGCAGTGGTGGGGTTCACCGTGAAAGTGGCCATCGGGAATTGACGGCCAAGAGATAGGGTGGCGCGCGCGCGGCGGCGGGGGGGGGGGGGCCGGGGGGCGCGCGGGGGGGCGCCCCGGCGCGGCCCCCCGCGGGCG
>JANNQE010000986.1:0-3348 GCA_031441625.1 Planctomycetia bacterium | reverse complement strand
CGCGAGCGAGGGGCGAACCACCTACACCAAAGGTGGCTTGCCCCTCGCTCGCGCGTCGGGCTAACAGGTGACTCGTTTCGCCGTCTGAGGTCAGCTCAGGTTCATCGTCATCAGGAACTCGACGTTCGTCTTCGTCTTCTTCGCCCGGTTGATGAGCAGTTCCATCGCCTCGACGGGGTGCATGTCGGCCAGCACGCGGCGGAGGATGGCCACCTTCGCCAGCTCGTCCGGGTGCATGAGCAGGTCTTCCTTCCGCGTGCCGCTGCGGTTCACGTCCAGTGCCGGGTAGACCCGCTTCTCGACCAGCCGGCGGTCGAGGTGCAGTTCCATGTTGCCGGTGCCCTTGAACTCCTCGAAGATCACGTCGTCCATGCGGCTGCCGGTGTCGATCAGTGCGGTCGCCAGGATCGTCAGGCTGCCACCCTCTTCGACGTTGCGGGCCGCCCCGAAGAACTGTTTCGGCTTCTGCATGGCGTTGCTGTCCAGACCGCCGGAGAGCAGCTTGCCGCCGCCGGGGGCCTCGGTGTTGTGGGCACGGGCCAAACGGGTGATGCTGTCCAACAGGATGACCACGTCCTTCTTCAACTCCACCATCCGCTTCGCCTTCTCCAGCACGATGTCGGCGATGTGGATGTGCTCCTCGCTCGGCTCGTCGAACGTGCTGGCCACCACCTCGGCGTTGGTGCCCTGCACCAGCCGGTGCATCTCCGTCACCTCTTCCGGCCGCTCGTCCACCAGCAGCACGAACACGTAGGCTTCCGGGTGGTTCTTCAGAATGGCGTTCGCCATCTTGGAGAGCAGGATGGTCTTGCCGGTGCGGGGCGGGGCGACGATCAGCCCACGCTGGCCCTTGCCGATGGGGGTGACGAGGTCCACGATCCGCATCGACAGGTCGTCGGGCGTTTCGAGCCGCAGCCGGCTGTTCGGGTGCAGCGGGGTCAGGTCGCCGAAGCTGGTGACGTTCACCGTCTCGTCGGCCGGCTTGCCGTTCACCAGCGCGATCTGCATCAGGGCGAAGTTGTCCTGGTTCTCGATCGGCAGGCGGATCGGCCCTTCCACCATGTACCCGGTGCGGAGGCTCATGCGGCGGATCTGGCTCGGCGACACGTAGATGTCTTCCGGCGACGCCAGGTAGTTGTGGGCGGCGCTGCGGAGGAAGCCGTAGTTGTCGGGCAGCACTTCCAAGGTGCCGCTGCCGTACACCACCTCGCCCCGCTCGATTTGGCGGCGGACGACGCCGACGATCAGTTGGGCGCGGTTCATGCCGGTGATGTCCCGCATCCCGTACTGCTCGGCCTTGACGAACAGCTCGGGCATGGGCATCCGGTACAGGTCGTCCAGGCGGTAGATCTGCTGGCCGGGCACGGCCGGGCGGGATTGCGGCACTTCGGGTCGGCCGCGGTAGTCGCGGTCTTGTCCGCCGTGCTGCGGCGGGCCGCGGAACTCGCCCCGCGGCATCGGCGGCGGGCGGTCGTCGCGGAAGTCGCCCCGCGGGCCGGACATCGGGGCCGGGCCGCGCGGCTCGCGGTACTCGCGGGGGAGCGGGGGTTGCTCGCCGCGTGGGGCGGGCCTTTCCCGCTCGACCGGCCGTTCGGCGACCGGGGCAGGCGGGGCGGGCGGGGGAGCGGAAGCGGGTTCGGGCGTGGCGACCGCGAGCGGGGTGGGGGTCGGCTCGTCCGCCGGGGTGTCGGCGGGCACGGCCTTTTTCACGATGCGCTTGCGAATCAGGGGCTTAGGAGCGGCCCCTTCGACGCTCTTGGCGTCGGGCATAACTGTGACCTCAGGGAAGTGTCGGAACGTCGGGTGCGAACCCTGGAACAGGAACAGTGGAACCGAGAGCGGTGGCGGAGCCACCGACATCACACCAGCTTGCGGCGAGGTCTTCCCGTAGCCGGCCTCTGTGAGGACGGTCGGACCGGGGTCACAGACCCCGACTACAACAGAAGAGGATTGCCACAGGGAGCACACACACCGATCACCGCGCGGGGCGTTCGACCCGAGGGGCGACGGCCGCGTGGGAAGCGAGGGCGTGGTGGAGCGTTCGTTCGGGAGGCGTCACGTCGCGGGTGGGTGGCTTCGGGTCACACCCCACTGGCCGGCGAACTGATGCGAACGGTGAACGGGAACACTGTGCAAAAACTGTTCACGAACACGATCCGAGTCAGTCGGTAGGGTTGGGATAGTGAGTGCCGGTATCGAAGCGGTGCAGAAACGGAAGTCAGTCTCTTTCGCTCGATGTTCGACCCGCGATGGAAGCGCCGATCAACTGTGCCGAACCGAATCAACGGCCGATGGTTGATGGGAAGTATAGCGGCGGTTCCGGCGGAATCCAGTCCGTTTCCCGCAACCGGCCGAAATTCTCCCCCCCGGCGTGGTCCGCCCAGGTGGGGTTGTACCCCACCGCCGCCGCCGGTCGCAAGGCGGATTCGGACGCCGGCCGGTGCCAAGCCCGCCGCCGCGGTATGATTCTCATGAAGTGTTCACGCGGTGAGTGGTACAAGCAAAGTGAGAGGCTCCGTCCGGTTGGGGGTTGAATCGTGCGCATCTTGCTCGTCGAAGACCAGATCCAAATGGTGCGGATGCTCCGCCAGGGGTTGGAGGAGGAGGGGTTCGCGGTGGACACCGCGATGGACGGCGAGGAGGGCGACGTGAAGGCCCGCACCACCCCCTACGACGTCATCATCCTCGACCAGATGCTGCCGAAGGTGGACGGGCTGACGCTGCTCAAGCGGTGGCGCGAAGCCGGCATCACCACCCACGTGCTCATGTTCACGGCCAAGGGCACCACCGCCGACAAGGTGGCCGGCCTGGACACCGGCGCGGACGACTACATGGGCAAGGCCAACTTCGACTTCGAGGAGTTGTGCGCCCGCCTGCGGGCGCTCGTCCGCCGCGGGCACCAGAAGAAGGACCCGCTCATCCGCGTGCACGACCTGACGCTCGACACCGCCGCCCGCAGCGTCGTCCGCGGGGGCAAGAAGATCCCGCTCACCCCGCGGGAGTACGCATTGCTGGAGTTCCTCGCCTTCCACGCCGGCAGTGTGGTCACCCGCACCATGATCTGGGACCACCTGTACGACGAGTACGACGAGAACACGTCGAACGTGGTGGACGTATACATCCGGTATTTGCGGAACAAGGTGGACAAGGGGCACGAGGTGCCGCTCATCCTCACCAAGTGGGGCGAGGGGTACATGCTCCGCGGGGTGGACGACCTGCCCGACCCGGCCCCCGCCACGCCCAAGACCGATAAACTGAAGAAGAAGTGACCCGCGAGCCGCGGCCCCCCGGGGGGGGGGGCCGGGGGGGGCGCGGCCAGGCCGGGGCGGGGCGGGGGGGCGTTAGGTG
>JANNQE010000985.1:0-1841 GCA_031441625.1 Planctomycetia bacterium | reverse complement strand
GGGCTTTGTCTTTTGCGCCGCCGGCGCGTGCGGGGGGCCACCCTCCGGGGCGCCCCCCCCTGGGGCTGCCCCCCCCGCGCCCGCGTCGGGCTAACGAAGGCGGCCTCACTTCCCGCTGAAGTCCTTGGCGAACGCCTTGGGCGACAACTCCTCGCCGGAGGCGAACTTCATCAGCTCGTTCCAACTGAGCGTGCGGCCCGGCTCGAACACCTTCTTCTTCATGAACGCGCCCACCTTCTTGTCGCCGATGTACAGCACGCCGTTCACCGCCGCGTCCGGGTACAGTTCCTTGCACAGCGCGTGATGCACCTGCGAGGCGAACAGTTGGCCCATCATGTAGTTGTGGTAGTACACCGGCGCGCTACAGATGTGGATCTTCGCCCCGTAGTCGGGGGCGTTGCGGCCGACCGGGCGCTTGAGCAACTGGTACTTCTCCACCATGTCCCACCAGAGCTTGTTCAGGTCCTGGTCGGGGTTCTCGTACATGCCCTTCTCGAACCGCAGCATCACCTGACACCAGCGGCTGAAGATGAGCAACTCGTTCCGCAGGATCTTCGCCGCGGCCGCGTCGAACTTCTCGCCGTCGGGTACCTCCACGCCCATCTTTTCCAGCCACGCCCGCTGTTTGCTGAACTTCTGGAACTGCATCGCCACGCCTTCGGTGGTGAGGATGTGCGCCTCGCCGCGGAGCACGTACGGCACCGTCTGCGGGATGTTCAGGCTGCTGTACACCGAGTGCCCGAGTTCGTGCAGCATGGTGCTCATCCAGTACTCCGTCGGCACGATGTTCGCCAGCACCCGCACGTCCCCGTCGCGGTCGATGTCGGTGCAGAAGGCGTGCGGCGACTTGCCCGGCTTCTCGTACAGGTCGGACTGCTTGATCACGTTGCTGATGGGCAGGCCGATGCCGTCGTAGAACCGCTCGCACAGCTTGAGGATGTCGGCCTTCTTGTACGGGGCGTCCAGGTCGGCGTCGAACACCGCCGGACTTTCTTGAAAGAACGGGTCGTCGTAGTGCCACGGCATCAGGTCGGCTACTTTCACCCCGCACCGCACGGCCAGTTTCTCGTCGATCTCCGCTTTGGCCTTGGCGAACGGCTCGCGGGTCAGCTCATCGAGTTCGTCGAACAGCTTGATCAGCTTGTCGCCGTCCTGCTCGTTGAGCGTCGTCATCATCACGTGGTAGTTCTTGAAGCCGAGTTGCACGGCCGCCTCGTTCCGCAGCTTCACCAGCTCTTTCAGGTCGGCCTCGACGTTCGCCCCCACCACCTTGCTGGCCGTCCAGACCGCCTCCCGCTCCTTGCTGTCCTTGCTCTCCTTCAGCGTCTTCCGCACCTGGCTGTCCGGCATCTCCGTCGTGCCCACCTTCGCCCGGAACACGTTGAACTTCTGCTCGACGGCATTCGCCTTCGCCGTGATCTTCTGGAGCAATTTCGATTCCACCTGCTTTTCCAGGTAGAGCAGGTAGAGCACGTCGACTGCGCGGGCGGTGACCTTGTCGTCGATCTTGCCGTCGTCCTTCGCCTTCTTGAGCGTCTTCAGCTCTGCGAACTTGCTCGGGTCGGCGAGCGCCGCGTCGAGTTCGTTCTGCGCCTCTTCCTTCTTCTTGAAGTCCTCGTCCTTGCCGGTGGTGTTGGCGTCCCACCACGCCTTGCCGGCCTTAATGTCGAGCGGGCGAATCCGCTTCTCGTGATCCTGGACGAACGCCTTCGCCTTGGCCGTTGTGGACTCGTCGGCGAACGCGGAAGACGCGAGTGCGGTCACGGCAAGCACTCCGAACAGGTGACGCATGGGAATGCCTTTTGTAGGGTGGGTCCAGCGGGCGCGTGGCCCGCGCCGAC
>JANNQE010000984.1:0-1896 GCA_031441625.1 Planctomycetia bacterium | reverse complement strand
GCCGGCCGACGCCCGCGCTCCCGGCGTCGGTTACTCTTTCTGGTTCGGCGGGTCGACCGCCCGGAACATGAACTCCTCGGCCAGCGCCCACCGCTCGGGGGTGTCCAGTTGGCCGGCGGCAATGAGCGATTTCATACGGTTCACCAGTTCCCAGCGGATGCCGTCAACCGGCGGCTCGGCGTCGGCGGGCGGGGGACAATCGGTGGTGTCGTTCATTGCGGCTCGGAGTCGGGCCGGGCGGTGGGCGGGGTGGGCCGACCAGCCGTCGGGCAGTCGGCCGTCCCACCGCGGGCACGGGCGGGTCGGGCGGGGTGCGGGGCGCATGGGGTTCACTCCGTTGAAGCGGCGGGCATCGGCTCCGTCATCGGCCCGGCCTTCCATTCAGCGTCTCCTACTGTTCGGGCGTATCCTGCGGTTCGGGTGTTCACCATCTTCGGGAACCGCCGCCATTCTACTCACGCTCATCGTCGCCCGCGGCGTGCAGTGTAAAAGAATTCGGCACCCGATCAACTGGGTAATCTGGGTCGGAGTTCCCGGCGCAGGGGTTCGTCTGCGCGCTCTCTGTTCGCGGGTGAGAACCCCACCCGGCGGGAATCTCCGGCGCATTTTATCAGTTCCGTTCAAGTGGGCGAAGTGGTGCCGTGCGGTACATGAGACCTCGACTGGGAAGCCAACCACGCCCACCTCTCCTCACCATTGGTCTCGACCCGAGTCGCAAGGTGTTTGCTGCGGACATCTTGCGGCGACTGTTGACGGCCGGACCTCGGCGAACTCGCGATTGAGAAAGCCTTGATTTCAAGGCGTTTGAAAGCCACCAGCCTGGCATCGCCGTCCGGACCTCAAACTTGTGTCGAGACCAATGCCCCCCACCTGGGAGCATTGGTCTCGACCTGGCCGTCCGCCCGCAGTTCGTGATTCCCGTGGTACGCCCACCGCACGGCACTTCACCCGGCCGGCACGGGGCGTACAGTCTCTCCATGTCCGAACCCGAACCGTCCGCCGAGCCGACCGACCCGCCGCCGATGGCGACGCGAGCCGTGCCCAAGACGGTTCGCGTCCGCCGCGACGACCTCGCCCCCGAGCCGAGCGACGAGCCGCCGGCCGGCCCGCCACTGGTGCTGTTCTGGTTCCGCCTGGCGTGCGTGCCGGTCGCCCTGGTCGCGTTCGTGGTGACGGTGATCGCGTTCATCGACACGATCCACCACGATTGGGAGGAACTCCGCTCGGTCGGGTGGGTGGCCGGCGGGCTGGTCGTGTTCGTCGCGTACACGCTGCCGCTGTGGTGGCGGCGGCCGAGGTGGTGGCACTGGATTTACGGCCTGGCCGTGCTGATGCCGTTCCTGTGTCCGCCCACCACCCCGTTCAGCGCTGTGCTGCTGGTGTTCTGGTTCATGCCGCGGACGATCCGCTTCTTCCGCCTGCCGCCGCCCAGCTACGTCACGCCGCCGCCGCTGCCGGTTGAAGGGGCCGCCCCGCCGGTCGCCCCGCCGGGCGTGCTGTTCGCCCTGCGGTGGATGTGCCTGCTCGGGTGTGGGGCGTGCCTGCTGGCGCTGCCGGTGGTGGGCGTGGCGCACGCCGCCGACCCGAACCCCGGTTGGGGCGTGCTGTGGTGGCTGGGCGGGGTCGCGGGGGCGTTCGTGCTGTTCGCCGTGCCACTGTTCGCCCGCACCCCGCGGCCGTGGGTGTGGTGGTACGGGCTGGGGCTGCTGTCGCTCTGCTCGCTGTCGCTGTACTTCACCCCGCTGGCCGTGCCGATCCTGGTGGCGTGGGTGCTGAAGGGGCCGCGGGGGTATTACGCGGGGCGGCTGGAACCGGGAACGCCGTGACCGGGTGGGCTTCCGCGCACCCGGTCACGGCGTTAGGCCAGAGCGTGAAGGAAGAGTGCCGGCTCCTGGA
>JANNQE010000983.1:0-1567 GCA_031441625.1 Planctomycetia bacterium | reverse complement strand
GACCTGGACGGGCGCAAGGCGTGTGGTTTCACTTGGCATCCGGCGAACTCAGCAACGAACGTTCGGAATGCCGAAGCGGTCAACCGGGCGCTTCGGGCGTTGATCGCGATTGACTCCTCGCCCTACCTGATTGAGCAACTTCGGTCGTTCAGCAAGGGACTGGCCGTAGAAACGGTTGTCTCCGACCTCATGCAGTTTCCGGAACATCTGCCGTCGAATCAGAAGGCTGACCTTGTACTCTGCATGGGCGACACCCGGACGCACCTGCCAGACGAGCCAGCAGTCCCGGAACCGGGGGAGCGCGTAGCAGGGTCTCTTGCCCCGGGAGGCCGGTGTGTTGCGACGTTTCGTGACTACACCACCTTGCCCACCGGCCACGCACGGTTCCTCCCGGTCCGCAGCGATGCTAACCGCATCCACACGTGCTTTCTCGAAGAGCAAGCCGACCACGTGCGTGTGCACGACTTGCTCGATGAGAAGCAGGGGGACCGTTGGTCGATGCAGGTAGCTTTCTCACTCAAGGCTCCGTCGGCATCGGGAAGCGTTCGTGCAGCCACGCCTGCCACACCGGCGTCTCACGGGCGACGGTTCCGGCCGCCTGATCGCCGTACTGGTAGAGGCTCAGCGCAACCATGCTCTGACGTCCCACGTTGAAGGCGCCAAGGGCGGCCACGCCCGGCCCCGGCGTGTCGAGCCGCAGCAGGACGTCGTACGGACGCTGGCTCAGGTACTCCGCCACGCCGCTGAGTGCCGGGACAACCGCGGGCGCCGTCCATCGTTGCCCGACGCTCACGCCATTCAGTCCCAAGGACGCGGTCAGCGTGTCCCAGGCCTCCGCTTCGCTTCCCGCGAAGGGAGCCACGAACTGCATGATCGCGGAGCGTTGGCCGCGGAAGTGGGTGAGATAGATCCGCAGGGTGCGGAAGAAGCCGGGCCAACCGAGTTCGGTGGATTCAAGCTGGTTGTCCCAGTCGTCAGTGCTGGCGAAGAGGCTATGCACCACACGGACAATGCACACCCCACCCGCGCGCGCTTCGACGCTCCACTCAGTTGCGATGGGCGGCGAGCCACCCCAGCCCTCGCCCTGCGCGGCAAACATCCGCGGCGGATCCCAGGCCGTCACGGCAGAGCGGGATTCCATGCCCGGTCCAAAATTCGATGTCACCGCGACGGGCTTTCCGTCGCTCTCTTCGAACGCCGTCGGCACGAACCAGGACGAAATACCCGGCCCGGTGGCGATGGCCCGCCAGACTTCGTTCGGCGTGCCGGGGACCTCGACTTCAACCTGGATGGAACGGCGTCCGTTGGCTTCTTTCTTCACGCTCATGATGACTCCTTAGGCTCGGATTTCTGCGGTAGGGGGTGGGCCACGACCACCAGGCGATGCGCGCGGCCGCCGGGGGCAGATTGATCGTGATACTTCGAAACGAGTTTCGCGATGGCTTCGGTGAGTTCGTGGCTGAAAGCTGCTCGGTCCGTCGGCGACCGGAAGCGAACCTCGGTATCCACCGCCAGGGTCGCCAGGCGTTTGCCCGCTTTTTTCGCACGACGAACGAGGTCAGCCACC
>JANNQE010000982.1:0-9662 GCA_031441625.1 Planctomycetia bacterium | reverse complement strand
GGGCTTTGTGGTCGTGGGGGTTGTGCCCCCGTGGGTGGTGGGGGCCGGGGTTGGGGGGGCCCCGCGCCCGCTCGGTTGGGGGGGGGCACGCCCGCGCTCCCGTCGAGTCACTCGAAGAACTTGCTCGCCGGCACCGCGAAGGCGGGCGACACCTCCGGCAGCGTCACGAGGTCGCCGTTGCTGAACCGTTGCGGCAACTCGTTCAGGCGGTGAACCGTGGCGGTGTCGGTCTGCGGGTCGAGGTTCAGTACCACCCGCACCCCGGCGTTCAGATACTCCTCGGCCTTCGCGGTCATCTGCGCAACAGTGTCCGATGGCGACCGCACCTCCACCACCAGTTCGACCGGCGGGGTGATCGCGCCCACGGGCGTCGGCACGTGCGCCGGCAGGGTGGCGTAGCTGATGAACATCACGTCCGCCCCGCGGACCCCCGTCGGGGTGGTGCGGACGAACGAGTCGTTGGTGAACAGCCGGCCGAGCTTGTTCGGCTTCACGTGTTCCCGAAGGATGCCGTGGGCGTTCCCACAGACTTCACCGTGCTGACCGCCGGGCATGGGCAACCTCGTGACGACCCCCTTCACCAACTCGACCCCCGACTCGTCCCCGTGCAGGCGGAGGAAGTCGTCGGCGGACACCAACGGAGCCGGGGCAGTGGGCAGGGTGGCGGTGGACATACAAGCACCTCTCGGGACGGGTGGCATGGTAGCACAGGCGCGGGTCGGGAGACAATCCGAGTCACGCCGAGAACAGTTGCCCGCGGGCGGCGTCGCGGATGGCCACCACCGCCGGGTGGGTCAGCTTTCGCTCGGCCGTGATGGCGTAGAACCGCACCTTCACCACGTCCGATCGGCCGACGACCGCCACCCCGTATTGCGCCAGCACGTCCGCCTCCACCACACTCGGCAGGGCGAACGCCCCCCGCCCGGCCTGCCCGAACACCTTGAGCAGGGCCGAATCCGCGAACTCGCCCCGGATGTCCGGCTGCACGCCCGTGTCGGCGAACCACTGGTCGAGTGACCGCCGCAGGGTGGCGTCCGGCGTGGGCAACAGGAACGGCACCCGGTGCAGCGACTTGGGGAACCCCTTCCGCAGCCCGGCGGCCTGCGGGTCGGTGGCGAACACCGTCACCCCACACTCGCCGAGCAGGTGCGAGTACACCTTCACGTTCGCCTGCGGCCCGCCGGCCGGGGGCGAGTCGGCGATCACCAGGTCGAGCGAGTGCGAGGCCAGCCCCACCAGCAGCCGCTCGGTGCGGTCCTCTTCGCACACCAGGCGGGTGGGCTGCGGCAGGTCGAACACGGGGTCGAGCAGCTTGCACACCACCAGCTTCGGCACCACGTCGGCCACGCCCACCGTCAGGCGGGCCGGGCGGCCGGGGGCGTGCCCGTCGCGGACCGCGCCGGCTAGTTCGCGGCCCAGGCGGAAGATGTCGTCGGCGTACTCGTGCACCACCCGCCCGGCCTCCGTCAGCCGCACGCCCCGCCCGCTCTTCTCCAGGAGCTTCACCCCGAACTGCTTTTCCAGCCGCCGCAGTTGGGCACTCACCACCGGCTGGCCCACGTCGGCCGCGACCGCCGCGGCGGTCACACTCCCCTCGCGAGCGACCAGCCAGAAGTACCGCAAGTGGTGGTAGTTCAGGTCGTGTTCGGGCGACATCGCGCACCCCTGGAATAGTGATGACTCGTGACGATTTATTGTATTGTTGGATGCGTCACGCCGGCAGGTAGTACCCCTCGTTCCGCCGCACCTGACACCACGAACGCGAGGGGATGCCATGCTGATCGCCATCCGCGAAACCGGGATCGGACTGTCCGCCGACGGTCGGGCGTATGCCATCGACCGGGTCGAACGGGCGCTGACCACTGTGCGAGACCACGTCCGCAAGGTGATGGTCTACGTGACCGACACGAACGGCCCTCGCGGCGGGGCCGACAAGCTGTGCCGGATGGCCGTGACGCTCGACACCGGCCGGCCGGTGGTGGTGGTGACGAGCGGGGAGACCGTGAGCGGGGTGGTGGACGGGGCGGCGGACAAGGCGAGCGAAGTGGTTCACGACGAGATTCACCGGCGGAACGACCGCCGCCGCACCGGGCGACTGGTGCGGGCCCTCAAACAACTCAAGCGGCTGCTCGGCCGCAACGGAGACCGACCATGAACTGCCCGGTGTGCCAGAGCGACCTGCGGCCGGTGGACCGCGGGGGCATCGAGATCGACGTGTGCGCTCAATGCCGCGGGGTGTGGCTGGACCGCGGCGAGCTGGACAAACTGATCGCCGCCGCCTCCCGCTACTACGGCGGGCGACAGGCGGACGACGACAGCGACTTCGGCGACGACGACGACGACCACGGCCGCCGCCGCAACGGGAACGGTCACGCGCCGGGCTACCCGCCCGTGGGGCACGCCCCGCCGCCCCCCGGTTATGGCCAGTACCCGCCGAAGAAGAAGAAAGGGTTCTTCGGCAGCATGTTCGACTTCGACTGACGGAACCGCGACCGGCCGGGAGTAGGTGGGGCAACTCACCCGCTCCCGGCCGGTCGCGCTTTCATTGGCAACTCCCACCTCCGGCGGGTAGACTAAACTTCCCGCCGGAGCCACCTCATGCCGTTCGCCCGCTCGCTGCTTTGCCTGCCACTCGTGGCGTGCCTCGCCGTTGCCGCCGATCCGACTCCCGAACAGACAGAGCGGTTCGAGAAGACGATCCGCCCGCTGCTCGTCGAACACTGCTACAAGTGCCACTCGGCCGAGAGCAAGAAGGTGAAGGGCGGGCTGCGGATCGACGGGCGAAAGTTCCTGCTCGATGGCGGCGACACCGGCCCGGCAGTGATGCCCGGCGACCCGGCCAAGAGCAAGTTGATCGAGGCGGTGAAGTACGCCAACAAAGACCTGCTCATGCCGCCGGTGGGCAAGCTGTCCCCCGACGCGATTGCGGCACTCGAAGCGTGGGTGAAGGACGGTGCCCCGTGGCCGAACGACGTCGCCCCACCGCCGCGTCCGAAGCCGCCGGGGGACGATTTCGACCTGGCCAAGCGGAAGGCCGACCACTGGGCGTGGAAGCCCCTGGGTCAGTTCCAGGTTCCAAGTTCCAAGTTCCAAGTTGAAGGCACGAAGCCGGTCGATGCGTTCGTCCTGGCTCGGCTTGAGAAGGCTGGATTGAAGCCCGCCGCCCCCGCCGACAAGCTCACGCTCCTTCGTCGCGTCACGTTCGCGCTCACCGGCCTGCCGCCGACGCACGCCGAGGTCGCCGCGTGCGAGAACGGCACCGAGAGCTACGAGAAGGCGGTGGACCGCCTGCTCGCTTCCCCGGCGTTCGGCGAGCGGTGGGCACGCCACTGGCTCGACCTGGCCCGCTACGCCGAGACCCGCGGGCACGAGTTCGAGCCGGAAATCCCGAACGCCTACCAGTACCGCGATTACGTCATCCGGGCGCTGAACGCCGACGTGCCGTACAACCGCTTCATCCTCGAACAACTCGCCGGCGACACCCTGACCGATCCGCGAATCGACCCGAAGACCGGCACGAACGAGAGTGCCATCGGCAGCTTCTTCTGGCACCTGGGCGAGGAGGTGCATTCGCCGGTGGATATCCGGATGGATCAGGCCGACCGCTTCGACAACCGGATTGATGTGGCGACGAAGACGTTCCTCGGCCTGACGGTGGCGTGCGCCCGCTGCCACGATCACAAGTTCGACGCCATCCCCACCAAAGACTACTACGCCCTCTTCGGCCTGCTTGAAGGCAGCACCTACCGGCAGATCCGCATCGACGGGTGGAAGCAGAACCGCGAGGTGTCGAAGGAGTTGGCGAAGGTGCGGGCCGACGCCGACGCCGCGCTCGCCGGACTGCAAAACCCCAACCGGGGGGATCGCACCCCGAGGCCGACCGACCCGACCGGGCTGGGCAAGGCGGCCGTCGTCATCGACTACAGCGCGCTCAAGCCGGGCGAGTGGCTGCCGGACGACGTGACGTTCGGCGACGCCCCGCGGCCGGCCGGGTTCACGTTCCCGTGGGTGAAGGGCACTCAGATCGCGCTGTACTCCGAGCCGTACACCGCCGCCGATTTCGACTCGTTCTGGGCGAAGCAGAAGCTGGCCCCCGGCACCGGCCACGACGCCGGCGCGCTCGGCCGCGCCACGCGGGCCGGGTTCAGCATCCGCACGCCGAGTTTCGTGTTGGAGAAGAAGAAGCTTCACTACCTCGTGCGGGGCGGCGGGATGGCGTTCGCGGCGGTCGGTCAACAGGCCGTCATCGCCGGTCCGCTGCACGGCTCGTTGCTCCTGTCCGTGAAAGGTGAAGACCAGTACCGCTGGGTGACGCACGACGTGAGCGGGTACGTCGGCCTGCGGATGCACGTGGAGTTGACGGCCGACCCGAAGACGCCGTTCGCCGTGGCGATGGTGGTGCAGAGCGACGAGTCGGCCCCGCCGCTCCCCCGCGCGACGGGCGGCGAGTGGGTGCCGACCGACCCGAAGGACGTGAAGGCCGCGCTCGCCGTGGCCAAGCAGGTGGCCGACGGCGAGCGGGAGTTGGCGAAGAAAGCCGTGTGGGAATCCCGCCTCACGGTCGGCATGTGGGACGGGCCGGGGGTGGATTCGCCGGTGTTCGTGCGGGGCAACGCGCGGATGCCGGGGGTGGTGGTGCCGCCCCGCTCGCTCGAAGCCCTGCACGGCCCGGCCGGGTTGAAGCACACGACCGGCGGCGGGCGGCTGGAGTTGGCCGAGCAGTGGGCCGACCCGAAGTCGAACCCGTTCGTGCCCCGCGTGGCGGTGAACCGCGTGTGGCACCAGTTGTTCGGCCGCGGGCTGGTGGCGAGTACCGACAACTTCGGCGTGCTGGGCGAACTGCCGAGCCACCCGGAGTTGCTCGACTACTTGGCGAATGAGTTCGTCAGCCCGACGAGCCGCGACCGCGAGGGGGCGGGTATGAACTGGAGTCTTAAGAAACTGATCCGCAAGCTGGTGCTCACCGACACCTACCGCCAGTCGTCGTCCGGTTCGCCCGACGCCGATAAGCTCGACCCGACGAACGCCCTGTTACACAAGTTCCGCCTGAAGCGGCTGGAAGGCGAGGCCATCCGCGATGCGATGCTGAGCGTGAGCGGGCGGCTCGACGCGAAGATGTACGGCCCCGGCGTGCTCATTCACCTGACGCCGTTCCTCGACGGCCGCGGCAAGCCGGGCAGCGGACCGATCGACGGCAACGGCCGGCGGAGCATCTACATGGCCGTGCGGCGGAACTTCCTGTCGCCGTTCCTGCTGGCGTTCGACACGCCGATTCCGTTCAGCACCGTCGGCCGGCGGCAGGTGTCGAACGTGCCGGCGCAGGCGCTCATCCTGTTGAACGACCCGCTGACGCACGAACTGGCCGAGCGGTGGGCGACGAAGGTGCTGGCCGACAAGGGCACCACTCCCGAGCGGGTCGAGCGGATGTACCTGACCGCGTTCGGCCGCCGGCCGACGGCGGAGGAAACGAAGTCGTGTGCCGAGTTCGTGGCCGGCAAAGACGCGGATGTGAAAGCGTGGGGCGAGCTGGCCCACACGCTGTTCAACGTGAAAGAGTTCGTGTTCGTGAAGTGAAGCAGGGTTCACCACGAATCACACGAATATCACGAAACAAGACAAAAAAGACGGCATTCAATGTTGAACTGTGTCCACCGATTTTGTGTTGTGAGTTGTGCTCTGGTTTTGATTCGTGTTATTCGTGTGATTCGTGGTGAACTCTCTGCTCCGGGGATGCCCAATGCTTTCGCGTCGTGACTGGCTGTTCCGCTCGGCCGCCGGGTTCGGCGGGGTGGCCCTGTCGTCGCTGCTCACCGACCGAGCGCGAGCCGACGGCGTGCTGGCGAAGTTGCACCACACCCCGAAGGCGAAGGCCGTCATCTTCCTGTACATGGACGGCGGGCCGAGCCAGGTGGACACGTTCGACTACAAGCCGGCGCTGGACAAGTTCAACGGGCAAGACCCGGTGAAGGTGCTGGGGAAGGTGGAGCCGACGCAGTTCGCCAACGTGGGCAAGGTGATGGCCAGCCCGTGGAAGTTCAAGCAGTACGGCGACTGCGGGGCGTGGGTGAGCGACCTGTTCCCGCACGTGGCCAAGTGCGTGGACGATTTGGCGTTCGTGAAGTCGCTCACGTCGAAGTTCAGCGAGCACACGAGCGCGAACTACTTCCTGCACACCGGGGCGGGCGTGCAAGGCAGGCCGAGCTGGGGGGCGTGGACGAGCTACGGCCTGGGCACCGGCAACAAGGACCTGCCCACGTTCGTGATTTTGAACGGCGGGCTGATCCCGCCCGGCGGGCTGGACAACTTCAACAGCGGCTTCCTGCCGGCCGCCCACCAGGGGAGCGTGCTGAAGGCGGGCAAAAACCCGCTGGCCTACGTGCTGCCGCTGGAAAAAGAGCCGGCCCGTCAGTCGGCCAAGCTCGACCTGATGCGAAAGCTGGATTCACTCGGACAGGGTGGGTCGCTCTCTCCGAGAGCGACAACCGGACCCGACTCTCGGCGAGAGTCGGCCACCCTACCTGACGCCATCGACTCCGCCATCGCCAACTACGAGACGGCGTTCCGCATGCAGACGGTGGTGCCCGAACTGGCTGACCTGAGCAAGGAGACCGACGCCACCAAGAAGCTCTACGGGCTGGACAGCAAGTTCTCGCACACGGTGTCGTTCGGCACGCAGTGCCTGCTCGCCCGCCGGCTGGTGGAGAAGGGCGTGCGGTTCATCGAGTTGACCTGCCCGAGCATCGGCGGGAACGACCGCTGGGACCAGCACGGCGGGTTGAAGAAGGGGCACGAGGAGAACGCCCGTGCGGTCGATCAGCCCATCGCCGGCCTGCTCACCGATCTGAAGAAGCTCGGGCTGCTCGACAGCACTCTGGTGGTGTGGGGCGGGGAGTTCGGCCGTACGCCGTTCGCGCAGGGGGGTGACGGCCGCGACCACAACCCGTTCGGGTTCACGGTGTGGATGGCCGGCGGCGGGGTGAAGGGCGGCGTCAGCTACGGCAGTACCGACGAGTTCGGGTACAAGGTGGCGGACGGGCGGGCGGAGATGCACGACCTGCACGCCACCATGCTGCACCTGCTCGGCGTGGACCACACTAAGTTGACGTTCCGCTTCGGCGGCCGCGACATGCGGCTGACCGACGTTCACGGCGAGGTGATCAAGGCGGTGGTGGCGTGAAGTGGTCCACTCGCTCCGCGAGTGGGCAGCAGTGGCATAGTTCTTCGGCCTGAAAGGCCGGGTTCTGTCAGCCCAAGGTCGGAGCGAGCCGCAGGCGAGCGGAGGCCTGGATACGAACGCGAAAATGGTGACCGCCCTGAAGGGGCGGGTTCAGAGTTGAATCCGCCCCTTCAGGGCGGGGGTGTTGGTGGTCCCGAAACCCAGGCCTTCGGCCAGGGCTGATAGAACCCGGCCTTTCAGGCCGAATGCCCGACTGACTTCACTGGGCGTCCGGGTCGCCGTTGATCTCGTTCCGGTATCGCCACCAGATCCAGTCCCCCAGCATGTTGCCGACGAACCAGCCGACCACAGCGTTGGCGAAACTGATCGGGAACGCGATCAGGGAGGGGGCCATGAGTACGCCTAACGCCAACCCCGCTACGGCAAAGCTTCCGACCGAAAGCCCGAACGCCACCAGCCGACGAACCAGTCCGACGGGAACTTGCGGTAGTTACCCCGTCGGATCAGGTACGCAACGAGTGCAAGTAACAGCGTCGAAACCCCGTGCAACACGAGGAATACAGGCCAACCAACACTCGTAGCCCCAGCCATAAACACCCCTCACCACTCGTCCGCCGCGAACACGGCCTTCGCCGCGGTCGCCTCGTCCGTCAGCGGGCGGCACTCGGTGCCCACCCAGCCGGTGTACTTCAGCCTCTTCAACTCCTTGAACACCCGCGTGTAGTTGATCTCGCCGGTGCCCGGCTCGTTGCGGCCGGGGTGGTCGGCCAGTTGCACGTACCCGATGGCGTCGGCGTCGAACCCCTCCTTCAGGTGCCCGCACAGGTCGCCTTCGGAAATGTGCATGTGGTACAGGTCCCAGTTCAGCTTCACCCACTTCGACCCGACCGCCTTGACGATCTTGATCGCCGGGGGCGACCCGTACAGGCAGTGCCCCTTGTGATCCACCCGCACGTTCATCGGCTCCAGAATCAGCATCACGCCGGCCTTCTCCGCCACCGGCGCCGCGGCCTTCAGCGCGTCGATCACCGTCTCGTGCATCTTCTCCTGGCTGACGCCGTCGATGTCGTCGCCGGCCACCACCGTCATCATCGGGCACTTCAGCTTCTTCGCCACCTCGCACGCCTCGCCGATCTTGTCCACCACCTTCTGCTTGTTCTTCGGGTCGTTCATGCCCGGCGTGAACCCCCACGCGGTGAACTGCGTGACCGTCAGCTTGAGCTTCTCGCACGTGTCCGCCACCGCAGCGATGTCCTTCCCCTCGTAGGGCCAGAACTCGACGCCGGGGAAGCCGAGCTGGGCCGCCCCTTCGAGCCGCTTGAGGAAGTCTTTCTCTTTGCTGAACCACATCTCCACGTTGCACGCGAAGCGGGTGTTCTTCGCCTTGCCGAGCGGCACGGCGGCGGCGGGCGTGCGGGAGGTGACGGCGAGCGTGGTGGCGGCGGCAGCGGCGGCGAAGAACCGCCGGCGGGTCGGGGTCATGGGAGAGGCTCCGGGCGGGTGGCGGGGAAGAGGCCGCATCCCGTAACGTGGTCTCTATCGATTCAGCCCACCGGCGGCGACTCGCTCAGACGCACTTCCCGCACCCGCTTGCCGGTCGAATCGTACACGATCACCCGCGCCTCGTCGGCCGACCACACGGCCGACGTGCGGAGCAACCGCGGGCCTTCGACGTGGAACACCAGCCCGCACGTCTTGCCGCGGCGGACGAGTGTGGTCTGGCGAAGTGGCGTTTGGGCCGGGTCGAGGTGGTCCATCCGGCACAGTTCTTCGTGAACGAACGCGGCAAGCAGCTCCAGAGTGGGGACGGCGACGACCGCCGGTGCCGCCGATGTGACTACCACCATGCGCTCGCCCTCCCGGTGCCGGGCGAACTTCGGCCGTTTCCCGCGGCGGGCTTCACCGCGATGTGACCTTGGGGGAAGCGGACGGCTACCACCGCTCGATTTGTCGGAGCGCCTCGTACAACACGACGCCGACGGCGGTGGCCAGGTTGAGACTGCGGACGGCAGCGGTTGGCATGGGGATGCCGATTAGTCGCCCGGCGAGTGTCACCCGCACGCTTTCCGGCAGCCCCTTCGATTCCGACCCGAACAGCAGCACGTCGCCGTCGGCGAAGGCCGCTTGCGTGTAGTTCGTGGAAGCGGGGTTATCGACCGCCCAGATTCGAGCAGGGGCGACGGCCGCGAGGAAGTCGTCGAACGTGACGTGCTTCACCCAATCGACGTGCGGCCAGTAGTCGAGGCCGGCCCGCTTCACGCTCCTCTCGTCGGTGCGAAAGCCCAACCGGCCGATCAGGTGCAGCCGCGTGCCGGTGGCCGCACACAACCGGGCGACGTTGCCGGTGTTCGGCGGGATCTCCGGTTCCCACAGGGCGACGTGCAGCATGGGGGCATCATACCCCCCCACCCGCCGCCCTCGCTCCGCTCGGTGCGGCGACCTCCCCCACAAGGGGGAGGTGTTTTCCCCACCTCCCCCCTTGTGG
>JANNQE010000981.1:0-4173 GCA_031441625.1 Planctomycetia bacterium | reverse complement strand
GGAGGACCGCCGCACGTCCCACCCGTACCGGGCCAGGATCGCCTCCTGGCGGTGCAGCGGCAGGTGATCGACCACCTTCGACACGATCACGTGGGCGAGCAGGCCGGAGCCGATGCCGCTCTTCGGGATCGGCTCCGGCGGGAGTGTTGCCCGAGCGATCCGCGGGTCGTGGCCCTGCGATTCACAACTTCGGCAAGCGTAAGTCGGGCGGATCAACTCCCGAACGAAGAGGGCCATCGGCTGGTCATCGAGCCGCTCGCTGACGACCTGCCCGATGCGGATCTTGGTCGCGTGGCAACACACGCACACCTTCTCGGCGTCGCTCAGATCGATCACCTCCGGGCGACGCGGCAGGTCGGCCGGCTTGCGGCGGCGGCCGTGCCCCTTCCGCTTCTTCGGGGCAGAGACTTCGGCGGGTGGTAGCTCGACCGGCGGGGGCGGCTCCGCTTCCGGCGGAGCGATCCCGTCGAACAGGGTCGGCCCTATGACCCGCTCGCCGCCGCGGCCGAACGCCATTTTCACCAGGCGGTGGATGTGAGCCTGGTGCGACTCGACTTGTTTGCGGAGGTCGGCCACCACGTCGCGGAGTTCGGCGATGACGGCGTCGGCGTGGGCCAACTTCCGGCGGAGGCCATCGATGTCGTCGGTCGGCGGCATGCCGGATTGAACACCGCCGAGTGGTCGCAGTAGCGCGGATCATTGCGGCGTTTTGTACGGATGGCGTTCGCGGGCCTTGGCCGGGTCGAGTCCACCGAGGATCATCGCCAACTGCGTCGGCGTCACGGACACGCTGGCATCGCTCGCCGTGGGGAAGGCGAACGTCCCCTTCTCCAGCCGTCGGATTTTGGCATCACAATGCCCTCGTCTTTGTGGCGTTCCAGAAAAGCAGCACGGCATGGCCACGACATGCCTGCCGCCTTGCCGCATCCATTGTTATTGTGCGGGGCGCTCCTTGGGGATGACCAGATCGGGGTGTCGGGCGGCCACCCAGGAACTCTTGTGCTTGGCCAGCCGCCGGAGTCGACGCTCCTCCTCTTTGTCGGCCCACACGATCACGTGCTTGCCGGAAGGCGTCCGCCGCGCGTGGATCCAACCCTGCGCAACCCAGTAGTGGATCTTCCCCGGCCTCATGCCCAGTCGGCGAGCGAGATCCGGAATCCACCACTCGCTGTTGCCAAGCAGGTCCTCACGGGACAGCTCGCCCACCAGGCCCAGGTCGCGCATCAGCGTCCCGATCCCCGACGCGGTGAAAGCGCCGCGGCGGCGTGGGGGAACGAACCCTTCGGCGTTCAGCCGGTCGGCAATGGTCGCGCGATGCAGTCCCGCGCGATGGAGTTCGGTCACGCGCTCCGTGAGGCGCCGGTATCCCTGCAACTGCTCGTAGCGGCCGACGGGGCGCGCGATTTGGTGCCGGGTCGTCTGACCGCCCTGCCAGACGATGGTCACGTCGTTCCACTCGCTCGCCTTGTCGGTGACAACGACCACACGCTCCACGAGGCACCGAATGATCTGCTTGCGATCCTGGGCCGACGTACCGGCCGCGTGCCAGAGCGCGCCCACGCTTTGGGAGAGGTCGCGAATCCGCTCCCGGTCGGCCGTGCTCAGGGCGGCCGGGAGTTTCGCCAGGAAGCGATGGTAGTCCTCCTCCACCTGGCGGTGTTGCTTCAGGGCCTCCTCCCAGCGGGCCTCCAGGGTCCGTGCGACCAGCCGGTTCTCCGGCTCCACGGCTGAGTACTGCCGTGCGGCACGATCGGCCTCGTGTCGCGACCGCTCCAGTTTCAGGCGCCACTGGTCGTGCAGGCGCTGGCGCTCCCGCTCCACGTCTTCGATGGCCCGGAGGCTCAACTCCAGCGCGGCCGGCTCCAGCGCCCGCAGCACCTCGCGCGCGACCAACTCGTCCAGGGTCGCGGCCGCGAGGTGCCCGCACGGCTCCTCCAGGGCCAGTCGCCAGTAATCACCGCAAAAGTAGCTCGGCCGCTTGTCCCTCTTGTACCGGGTCGACAGGCGGTGGCCGCATCGCCCGCACACGACCAGGCCGGGCAGCAGGGCGGCGCCCCGCTTCGCCACCCCTGGGGCGTCGTGGAGCGAGCGATTCTGCCGGAGGCGCTCCTGGTTGGCCAGGTACTGGTCCCAGGAGATGTAGGCGGGAAGCCGGCCCGGGAGGAGGACCGCCATCTCCGCCGTCGGCACGAACCACTTCCCGCCTTCCCTGCGGCCCGTCGCGGGGTTCTTCTTGCCCGCGCGGTGCAAGCCATAGGCGTAGGCCCCCGCGTAGATGGGGTGTCGCAGGATGGACAGGACGCGGGCCGCAGACGCCGGCCTCCACTCCAGGTCCCCGCTCCGGCCGCCCCGGGCGCGGCGGAACCCCAGTTGCAGGCGGTTCACGGTCAGGTCGCGAAAGACCGCGTACGCGGACCCGAGTTCCTCGAACTTCTCGAAGACCAGCCGGATCATTCCCCGCGCCTGCTCGTCCGGCTCCTGGGTGACCTCTCCGGTGGGCATCTTGAGGTCCCCCACCGGGACGGCCAGGAACAGCTCGCCGCGCTCCGCCTTGTTCCGGCTGCCACGGAGCAGGCGGTTCCGCAGGGTCACCAGTTCGTACTCGCCCATGGCGCCGCGGAGGCCCAGAAGGAGACGGTCGTTGCTGTCCAGGGAATCGGACACGGCGTCCTGGTCGCACAGGAGCGTGTCGAAGATGCCGCACACGTCAATGAGTTGGTGCCAATCCGTGTTGGACCGCGACAGACGGCTGAGCTCGAGTGCCAGCACAATGCCCACGTGGTTGAGGCTCACCTCCGTCATCAGACGCTGGAACCCCGACCGGTTGTCGGCGGCCCTGCCGCTCCGCCCTTGGTCCTCGTCGATGACGACGACGCGCTCGGCCGGCCAGCCCAGGCGCTGGGCGAACTGGGCCAGGGCGTATTGCCGCTCCCGCGACTCGCGGTTCTCCACCACCTGCTGCGGTGAGGATTGTCGCACATAGACCATCGCCAGGCGGCATAAATGCGAGTCGCGGATCTTGGACGTCGATCGGAGCCCGAAGGGCGGGGCGGTCGGTGCCGACGGGCTGCCACGGCCTTCTCCACGGGAATCAGGGGTGCTCATCACGCACCTCCCGTTCGTCGCGAGGGGCGGCGAGTTGTCGGACGACGATTCGGCTGAGGGTCGCCAGTGCGCGCTGGCGCTGTTCGTCCGTCAGCCGATCCCACGGCTGGTCGTGAACCGGCGGGGCCGGTGGGCGCGGGGGGGGACGACGGCGGTGGCAGGTTGGGGCATGGGTCTTCTCCTGGAGTGATAGCCCGGTTCGCTTGAATCCACTGCGCCAACTGAAGTAGACCAGGCAACGAGATTATGGGCGAGTTCGCCGGAGTCTGGAAAGGGTGTGGTATGGGGGCAGTCTGTTTCTTGCTTCCGCAGGTACAGGGCGAACCCGTCGCCCATCCAGGCGAGGATCTTCAGCTTGTCGGCGCGGCGAGTCCTGAAAACGAACAGGTCGCCCGACAGCGGATCGCCCTTGAGCACCGACCGCACGACGCCGGCGAGGGAGTCGATCCCCTTGCGGCCGTCCACTGGTTCGACGGCGACCAGGATACGGCCGCCCGGCAGCAGGCTCAGCATGACGCCGCCCCCACGGCGGTCACCAACCGGGTGACGGCGTCGGCCGCGGCCCCCAGCGGCACCCGCACCACGACGCCGGAGCGGAGGACGACTTCCGCCATCGGCTCGGCGACGATCCGAACGGGCACGAATGCCGGCGACGGGGTTGGAGATGAGGTGATTGACTCCGCGGCCAGGATTCGCCGCCAGCGGTCGAAGTTCGAGCGGGTGAGTTGCCGGGTACGACAGAAGGCGTTGACGGTTTGGCCCGACCGCTTCCAGGCATCGACCAATGCTCGCCAGGCGCGGACCTTCTCGGGACGGTGTGCGGACATGCCGGAGTTCTCCTCGGGGAAAACTCCCAGACTACCCGACCACGCCAGGCGTCTTTTCACCGGACAGGTACGATCTAGTGGGTCACTTGCCTCGCCCGTCGCCATAACCCATCCCTCAGCTACCTTGGTGGTCACCCCTCACCAGGAGTTGCCGTGTCACGCCGCCGGAAGGATCCGCTTCGCTCGCTGACAGGTGAGGAGCGTGACGAGTTGACTCGCCTGAGTCGGTCGCACGCCGCGC
>JANNQE010000980.1:0-1513 GCA_031441625.1 Planctomycetia bacterium | reverse complement strand
CCCCCAGGGGAGAGGGGGACCGGCACCACCACGCCCACACCCGCGGCTTCTGGGGGTTCGTCACCACCCTGTACGTCGGGCTGCTCGGCTGGTTCCTGGGCGGGTGGGCCGGGTGGCGGCGGTGGCTGGTGGTGGCCGCCGCGGCCGTGTGCTTCTTCAGCACGCCCGTGCTCGTGCAGATCGTGGGCACCGACTTCGTGCCGAAGGACGACCAGAGCGAGTTCGAGGTGTCCATGAGCCTGCCGGCCGGGTACTCGCTCACCGAGGCCGACGCCGCGTGCAAGGAGATCGAGGCGAAGCTGGCGAAGGTGAAGGGGGTGACGAACGTGTTCACCACCGTGGGCGAGACGAGCGGGCGGCAGTCGAAGGGGCAGGGGGACGTGACCCGCGTGCTCGTCTACTGCCGCATGACCGACCTGCACGACCGCAAGTTCCCGCAGAAGGACGCCATGGCCGAGGCCCGGCTGGTGCTGGCCGACTACCCCGACTACCGCGCCACCGTGCAGGAGGTGAAGCTGTTCGGCAGCAGCGCGTTCAAGAACGTGCAGGTGGAACTGGCCCTGATGGGCACCGACGGCGACAAGCTGGACGAGTACGCCGCCGCGATGGTGGCGAAGCTACGGGCCAACCCGTCGTACACCGACGTGGACACGAACGCCGCCGCCCGCAGCCCGGAGCTGCAAGTGCGGATGCTCCGCCAGCAGGCGGCCGACCTGGGCGTCAGCCCGCAGGCGGTGTCGAGTACCCTCGGCCTGCTGGTCGGCGGGGAGCCGGTGAGCAAGTTCAAGGAGCCGGGCAAGCCCGACCTGTACGACGTGTGGGTGCGGGCGAACCTGCCCAGCCGCGACAGCCGCGAGGCCGTCGAGCGGTTGACCGTGCCGAACGGCAAGGGCGACCCGATCCGCCTGAGCAGCGTGGCCACGGTGGAGTACGCCCGCGGGCCGGCCGCCATCGAGCGGTACAACCGCCAGCGCACCGTGAGCGTGACCGCCAACCTCGCCCCCGGCGCGGTGCTGGGCAAAGAGCTGCCGTGGCTGGCCGACGAGGTGAAGGCGCTGAACATGCCGGCCGACTACCGCCACGAGTTCCTCGGCGAGGCCAAGCTGATGGCCGACTCGAACAGCAACTTCGCGCTCGCGTTCGTGCTCGCCTTCCTGTTCATGTACATGATCCTGGCCGCCCAGTTCGAGAGCCTGGTGCAGCCGATCACCATCCTCATGGCCGTGCCCCTCACGCTGCCGTTCGCCCTGCTCTCGCTGCTGCTCCTGCAAACGGCCCTGGACGTGTACGCCATGATCGGCCTGTTCATGCTGTTCGGCATCGTGAAGAAGAACGGCATCCTGCAGGTGGACTACACGAACGTGCTGCGGCGGAAGGGGCTGCCGCGGGACGAGGCCATCCTGGCGGCGAACCGCGCCCGCCTGCGGCCGATCCTCATGACCACCATCATGCTCGTCGCCGCCATGATCCCCATTGCGACCGGGCAAGGGCCGGGGGCGAGCGCGCGGGCGAG
>JANNQE010000979.1:0-2419 GCA_031441625.1 Planctomycetia bacterium | reverse complement strand
ACCCCCCGGCCCCCTCTCCCAGGGGAGAGGGGGTGTACAACTCCAGAGGTTCCTGATCTTCGCCGCGAGCTTGCGCGCGTGCGCCGGTGTCCAACGCGGATACACACGACAGCGACCATCTTGAACACCCCCTCTCCCCTGGGAGAGGGGGCCGGGGGGTGAGGTCTGACTCAAAACCTCCTCATCATCGGTGCCAGCGGGCGGGCGGCGGCGGCTAGTGCCATCCGCGCCGGGTTCGCGCCGTTCGTCATCGACCTGTTCGCCGACGCCGACACCGTTCGCCTGTGTCCGACTTTGAAGTGCGACCCGGCCGACTACCCGCACGGGTTCATCGAACTGGCGAAGCAGGCCCCGCCCGGCCCGTGGATGTACACCGGCGGGCTGGAAAACTATCCCGACGTGATCGCGACCATTTCCGAAATCCGCCCGCTGTGGGGACATGAGCCGGTCCAGTTCGCCACGGTCCGCGACCCGTTTCGCATGTCGGCCTTGCTCTCGGTTCATGGCTTCACATGTGCGGCGGTGTGCCCGATCTCAGGTGTTACACCGAAAGGCCGGTGGCTGAAAAAAAAAGTGCGGAGTGCTGGCGGACATGACATCCGAGACGACGACCTGGGGATCGAACACGCGACCGGGAGCTACCTGCAACAGTTCGTGCCCGGTACGCCCGCGTCCGCCTTGTACGTCTCGACGCCGTGGAAGGTCGAATTGCTCGGGGCATCCACCCAGTTGATTGGAACCCGGTGGCTACACGCCAAACCGTTCGAGTACACCGGCAACATCGCCCCCGTCCTTCCCGATGCCGAGTGGCACACGCTGGAACGGCTCGGCTGGCTGTTCAACCAGTACGGGCTGAAGCTCGGCCTGTTCGGGGTGGATTACATCCGGGCCGATGGTGTGCCCGTTCCGATTGAAGTGAACCCGCGGTACACGGCATCAGTGGAGGTGTACGAACAAGCGAGTGGGGTCTCGGTCTTGAAGAAACACATTGAGGCCGCGACTTGCCTGGAGAACAGTTCGGGTCAGTCGGTGGATTGGTCTGCGCCAACGGAACTAAAAGCCTCCCGCATCGTCGGCAAAGCCATTTACTACGCCGCCGCGCGCATCACCTTCCCCATCTCCGGCCCGTGGGATGATTCACTTCTCCACTGCGCAGACGTGTGGCGGCTGCCCGAGTTCGCCGACATCCCGCACGCCGGCAGCGTCATCGAACCCGGCCAGCCGGTGTTCACCCTGTTCGCGTCCGCCGCCACCGAAGCCGAGTGCGTAAATCAACTGAAGGCGAAGGCCGCCGCGTGCGACCGACTGTTCGGAATATCGGAGGGTTCACCATGACCATGAACGAGCGGGCCGAGCGGGTGGTCGACGAGTTGGCCGCCGACGCCGACCGCCTGCGGGTGTCGGTGTCGTCCGTCGCCGGGGTGCGGGTGATCGACTGCGGCGGGGCGGTGACGGGCAGCCTGGCGGCGGGCGTGAAGATGGCCCGCGTGTGCTTGGCGGATTTGGCCGACGTGAGCCTCGTGCCCGGTGACAACGGGGTGTCAGTGCAGGTGTGGACGGACGACCCGGTCCGGGCCTGCCTGGGCAGCCAGTACGCCGGCTGGCAGGTGACGGCGGACCGCTACTTCGCCATGGGGTCGGGGCCGATGCGGGCGCTCGCCGCACGGGAGGAGGTGATCAAGGAACTGGAGTTGAAGGAGGAAGCGGTGTGTGCCGTCGGCTGCCTGGAGACCCGCAAGCACCCGACCGAAGAGGCGGTGGCGAGCATCGTCGCCAAGCTGCCCGAGGTGGCGGAGAAGTTGACGCTGCTGGTGGCCCCCGCGTGCAGCATCGCCGGCACGGTGCAGGTGGTCGCCCGCAGTGTGGAGACGGCTTTGCACAAGTTGCACGAACTGAAGTTCGACGTGCGGCAGGTGCTCAGCGGGTACGGCATCGCCCCGCTGCCGCCGGTGGCCGCGGACGAGCTGGCCGCCATCGGCCGCACGAACGACGCGATCCTTTACGGCGGGCGGGTGATGCTCTGGGTGCGGGCGGATGATGAAGTCATCGACGCCATCGGCCCTCAGGTGCCGTCGAGCGCGTCGAAGGATCACGGCTCGCTGTTCGCCGAACTGTTCGCCCGCTACGGCGACTTCTACAAGATCGACCCGCTGCTGTTTTCACCCGCCGAAGTGACGTTTGTGAACCTGAAGACCGGCCGCACCCGCACGTTCGGCCAGTGCGAACCCGGCTTGCTGCGGAAGTCGTTTACGGGAGAATCGCGGAAGATGACCCCCCCCCACCCGGAACGCGAAGCGTTCCGACCTCCCCCACAAGGGGGGAGGTGTTTGTTGGCGACCCCCCGTGAGCCACCCATGCGACTCACCCACCCACCCCCCACCTCCCCCCTTGTGGGGGAGGTCGCCGGGTCGCGGAGCGA
>JANNQE010000978.1:0-6132 GCA_031441625.1 Planctomycetia bacterium | reverse complement strand
TGTGACGCGACTGTACGCGTTCCACGTCGAGAACTACTTGGCTCCGCAACCCGACTGGCGGTGGCGGCGGGCGGGGGAACTGGTCGCCGACGACCCGCACGCCGGGCGGTACGCCGACGACGACGCCACCTTGAGGGCGGTACGCTTCCTGAAGGGCGACCACGACCCGACCCTGGCCGACATCCGAGACGCGACCGCCGTGTACAGAGCTGGCGGACTCCACCTCGCCCTGGTCGAGGCGTACCTGCTGACCGACCTGAGCGAGCAGGATGTGGGCGAGCGGGCCGGGCTGAGCGGGGCGACGGTGGCCGCGTTCACCGAGTTGTTCTTCGCCGTCCGTGGCGACGACCCGCTGTCCCGGTTCCACCGGGCGGCGGCCGTCCAACCTGGTGACCGCCTACGGGCGGCGGCGGTGCAGTGGGGGCCTTACGGAGTGTGGGCGGAGGCCGCTTGGCGGGCCGGCGGGGTCGGGCTGTCACCCGAGTTGTACGAGGCGTTCGAACGACGGGAGTTACTCAACCGGCTGCACGACTCGAACCCGAAGGCGTTCTTGCGGGCGGTGAACCGGATGCGGGCGATCGACGCCGGGTTGCGACCGGGGGTGATGCACCGGTCGGGGTGAGTGCGTCGAGCGTCGAAGTGATGGTTGCCGGGTTGACTGTTGTGGAACAAGACGGGGTGGGCGAGAGCGGGGGACAGCGGGTGGCCAGCTCCCGGGCGCGGGCTTCCAGCTCAGGCGACAGGGGTTCGCTCACGGCGGCTCTCCGGGGGCAAATCCTCAGCATCCCTCAAGCACCCGCCGAAGTGAACTCTTTTCCTACCAACTTCCGTGACACCTACCCCACCCGCACACCGCGCCGCCAATCCGCTTGACGGCCACCGGGGGCGGTGCGACAGTTGGGCGGTCGGTCCGCCCCGCCATCACTTCCCGAATGGTCCGTTCGACATGACCCCGCTCGGCTCACGCCTCCGCGCTGCTGTCGTCATCCTGTTTGCCGCGACTGCGGCCGTCGCCGCCGACAAGCCGAACGGCGACTGGGCGTTCCGCCCGATCAAGCCGCCCGCCGTGCCAACCGCCACCAAGAAGCAAAACGCGTGGGTGCGGAACCCGGTCGATGCGTTCGTGCTGGAAAAGCTACTGGCGAAGGGGCTGCCGCCGTCCGCCGAGGCCGACCGCCGCACTCTCGCCCGCCGGTTGCACGTCAATCTCACCGGCCTGCCGCCGACGCCCGACGAACTCGACGCTTTCCTGAAGGACACGTCGAAGGACGCCTACGAGAAGCTGGTGGACAAACTGCTCGCGTCGCCTCGCTACGGCGAGCGGTGGGCGCGGCACTGGCTCGACGTGGCCCACTACGCGGACAGCCATGGGCAGGACCAGGACCGCTTCCGCCCGAACGCCTGGCCGTACCGCGACTACCTCATCAAGAGTCTGAACGGCGACAAACCGTACGCGCGGTTCGTGAAGGAGCAGATCGCCGGCGACGTGTTCTGGCCCAATGACCCCGCCGCGGTCGTCGCCACCGGCTTCCTCGCCGCCGGCCCGTGGGACGAGAGCGGGCTGCGGGACATCAACGAGAACGCCCTCGACCGGCAGGTGGCGCGGGCGCTCGACCGCGACGACATCGTCACCACCGTCATGACCTCGTTCGCCGGGCTCACAGTCCATTGCGCCCGCTGCCACGACCACAAGTTCGACCCCATCCCCGCCGCGGACTACTACGCCCTGCAGGCGGTGTTCGCTGGCATCGACAAGGCCGAGCGGGAGTACGACGCCGACTCCGCGGTGGCGAAGAAGCGGGTGGCGCTTGCCGCGGAGTTGGCGACCGTCCGCGGCGGCAAGGCCGACCTGCTGACCGCCGAGCGACTGGCGGAAGTGGCAAAGTTCGAGAAGACCCGCGGTGAGGTGAAAGACCGCTGGACCGTGTTGAAGCCGGAAGCGGTGAAGTCCCGCGATGGCGCGACACTCACCCCGCAGGCCGATCACTCGGTGCTGTCCGGCGGCACGGCGCCCGACCGCGACGTGTACACCGTCACCCTGTCCAGTGAACTGAAAGGCGTCACCGGTGTGCGGATCGAAGTGCTCACCGACGACATGCTGCCGCACAAGGGGCCGGGTCGGCAGGACAACGGCAACCTGCACGTGTCCGAAGTGCGAGTGACAGCGGCCCCGAAGGGGAAGCCGGAGCAGGCAGTGGGCGTGAAACTGAAGTCGGCCGCGGCCGACTTCAACCAGGACGGCTGGGCCATCGGCCGGGCCATCGACGGCGACCCGAAGACGGCGTGGGGCATCTACCCGCAGGTGGGCAAACCGCACTCGGCGGCGTTCGCGTTCGACAAGCCGGTCGGGTTCGACGGCGGCACCACGTTCACCGTGGCGCTCGACCAACTGCACGGCGAGCGGCACCTGATCGGGCGGTTCCGGCTGGCCGTGACCACTGGCGACCCGCTCGCGGCGGACGCCACGCCGCCGGCGGACGTGGACACAGCGCTGGCGGTTCCGACCCCGAAGCGGACCGACTCGCAGAACGCGACCCTCGCCCGGTGGGTGTGGGAGCAGCGGCTCGACCGCGAGTTGAAGGCACTCCCGCCGCCGGCGAAGGTGTACTGCGGCACCAACCGCTTCGCCCCGGACGGCAGTTTCAAACCGACCTCCACCCCGCGGCCGATTCACATCCTCAAGCGCGGCGACGTGACCAAGCCCGGCAAGGAGGCGAAGCCGGGGGCGGTCGATGCGGTGGAGGCGTTGCCGGGGCGGTTCACCCTGAAGGACGCGAACAACGAGGGCGAGCGGCGGGCCGCCCTCGCCGACTGGCTGACCGACGACGCCAACCCGCTGACGTGGCGGGTGGTCGTCAACCGCGTGTGGCACTACCACTTCGGCCGCGGCATCGTGGACACGCCGAACGACTTTGGCGCGATGGGCGGCACGCCGAGCCACCCGCAGTTGCTCGACTGGCTGGCGGATGACTTCCGCACGAGCGGTGGGTCGCTCAAGAAGCTGCACCGGCTGATCGTGACGAGCAGCACCTACCGGCAAGCCGTGACGCACGACCCGGCCGCCGAAGCGAAGGACGCCGACAACCGCCTGCTGTGGCGGATGAACCGCTCCCGCCTCGACGCCGAAACGGTGCGGGACGCGGTGCTGCTGGCAGCGAGCCGGCTGGACGACACCATGTACGGCCCGCCGGTGAAGCACTTCGTGACCAAGCCCGGCATCCACGTCACGCCCGAGTCGGACTACGACGCCTTCGACGTGAACGCCGCCGACGCCCGCCGACGCAGCATCTACCGCTTCATCTTCCGCACCAAGCCCGACCCGTTTCTCGCCGGACTGGACTGCCCGGATGCGTCACAGAGTGCCCCGGTGCGGTCGGTCAGTGTGGGTGCCCCGCAGGCGCTGGCGATGTGGAACAACAAGTTCGTGCTGGCGAACGCCGAACACCTCGCAACCTTGGCCGAGAAGGCGAGCAAGGACGACGTCGAGCGGGTACGCTTCGTGGCGAATCGGGTACTACTGCGCCTGCCGACGGGCGAAGAAGATGCGGCGTGGCTCGCGTACAGCAACAAGCACGGGCTGGCGAACCTGTGCCGGGTGCTGTTGAATAGCAGCGAGTTCCTGTTCGTGGAGTGATGGTGAATCCGCGGCATCCGCCGCCTGGGAGCAAGCCCCCACCCCCGCCGGGTTCGTTCCGCGTAACCGTTCACGGCCTGTCGAAGTTGTCGTGCTCGGCTGTCGGTGTCGGTTCGTCGAGCGGATGCTCACCGTGGTGGCGTCGTGCCGCCAACAAGGTCGCGGTATCCTCGACTTCCTCGTGAAGGCCGTCACCGGGCAGAAGCCGTCACTGCTCCCTCAAGGGGTGTGAAAGGTTACCGGGTGTGATATGGACAGAGCCCAAGTGAGAACGAGTTCAACGACTCTTCTCAAGGAGGAAATTATGAGTAAGAACGGACTGTTCGGCGTCTTGTTGGTCGCACTGCTGGTCGCCGTCGCGTCGAGGGCCTCCGGAGCCGAGCCTGAGGTGTACGCCAAGATCAAACTGGGCAAGGAAATGGCCAGTGACGCCGAGTTCTCCCCGGACGGCAAACGGTTGGCCTACATACAAGATGGGGAAAAGCTCGTCCTGTGGGACGTGACGAAGAAGGAAGCGACGGTTCTGTCCGAACCCAAGGGCCTGTACGGCCTGGTCTGGTCGTCCGACGGCAAGTGTCTCTACGCAATTTGTTTCTCAGCGGTGTGTCGGATTGATGCGGCCACCGGGGAGCGGACGAAACTGTACGTGCATGATGACAAAAGGGTGGGGTCGGCGACGGTGATCAAGTACATCCCGGAGAAGAAACAACTCGTGTCAGGCTCTTCTGACGGGAGCATCGTCGTTTGGGACGCGGAGAAGGACAAACTGGTGAAGAAGCTGACGTGCCCGGAGGAAGGGCTGGTGTTCGACCTCCAACCCGTGCCGGGCACTTCCAAACTGGCGGTCGCCGCGGATATATCCAAGCCCCGCGCCGACGATCCAAACACGATCGTCCTCCGACGTGCATTGTATGTGGCCGACTTGACAGGCGAAACGTTCACCACCGCAGTGAACCCCCTCACCGCAGTGGATGACTCTCGGTGACAACTCGCCGCCTCGCACGCCGGTGGCGAGTATGCGTTCGCAGACCCCAAAAACGAGGCGGTGGACATCACCGACGTGTCCACCGGAAAGACCCGCGTCATTAAGGACTGTCCGGTCCTCCCGGTCGCCTGTCAGTTCAGCCCGACCGACAGGTATCTGTTCATGGGCGGAGCCAACGAAAAAAGCAGGAAAGAAGGTTACGAGTTACGCAGTTGGCCGTTTTCTGGGAGTTTGGGTAAGTGAGATCCTTACCCACATTGCCCCGACGCATCCAGATTCCGGTCAGAACTGGCTCGCTGGGGCCAACTGCGTAACTCGTAAAGGTATCGATCCATTCTATTCAGAAGGCGCGTTTGCCATCTACGACCTGACGACCGACAAGTGGGCAACCCAGATGAAGAAGGAACGAGCGACAGTGAGTTCTCTGAGTTATTCGACTGAGCCCAACCTGCTCGCCTGTACATTCGACTGCCGTGAGAAAAATGAAATCATCGTCTGGGATCTGAAAGGGATCGTGGATCCCAATGCGAAGAAGGGGAAAAAAGAGAAGAATACGAGTTACGCAGTTGGCCCCATCGCGCCAGTTCTGACCGGAATCTGGATGCGTCGGGGCAATGTGGGCAAAGCTCGCTCTTTCCCAAACCCCCAGGAACCGGCCAACTGCGTAACTCGTAAAGAAGTGAATCGTCGATGGTGGACAGAAAGTGATCGTGCGGCGGGCAGGGCTACCGCACTATGAAGGGCTGACAGCGTAAGGGTTTGGAGCTACACCGAGGGGTTCCGGAGGAACCCCGATGCCGCTGCCGATCACCGCCGTGTTCGCCGACCTGCCCGACCCGCGACGCGAGACCGCGAACAAACTCCACGCCCTCACCGACATCCTGGTCATCGCCACCTGTGCGGTCATCAGCGACTGCGACACCTGGGACGACATCGCCGAGTACGGGCAGTCCAAGCGGGACTTCTTCCGACGCTTCCTGCCCCTGACCAACGGCATCCCGAGCGCGGACACGTTCAGCCGGGTGTTCGCCAAGCTGAACCCGGCCCGGTTCGCCGAGGCGTTCGGGCGGTGGATGGCGGCGGCGTGTGAGGGGAGCGGGTTGGTGCCGATCGCCCTCGACGGCAAGGCCGCCCGCTCGGCCCCGGCGAACACCGCCACCGGCCGCCTGACGGTGGTGTCGGCGTGGGCCACCGCGAACCGCCTGACCCTCGGCCAGGTGGTGGTGCCGGACGGGTCGAACGAGATCGGGGTGATCCCGGAGTTGCTCGCCGTGCTGGAGTTGAAGGGGGCCATCGTCACCATCGACGCGGCCGGCTGCCAGGTGGGGAACGCGAAGCTCATCCGCGAGCGGAAGGGGCACTCCCTGCTGGCGGTGAAGGGGAATCAGCCGACGTTGCGGGCGGCGGTGGAGGGGGCGTTCGAGCGGGCGTGCGAGGCCGAGTTCGTCGGGGTGGGGCACGACACGCATGTGGAGTTCGACGACCGGCACGGGCGGCACGAGGAGCGGAGCGT
>JANNQE010000977.1:0-7611 GCA_031441625.1 Planctomycetia bacterium | reverse complement strand
ACGCGATTCTCCCGCGCCTCGGGCGGCGCCTTGGGCAGCCCGATTGTGAACACGACAGACAGCGCGTACATCGCGGTCAACACAGCGAAGCCGCCGCCATGAGCGTGGTTGGGCTTCCAGCACAGGTCAATGACCTCACCCCGATTTGGTTCACCGATGGCCGACGACGACACCCCCGTGGAAGCGTACCCGTTCGAGTTCCGCGCCCTCGTGGTGCAGGAGATGGAGGCGCACGGGCTGGAGCTGGTGGAGTGGCGGGACGACGGCCTCGACGCCGTCGACGCCGACGGCCAGGCGCGGTACGTCGGGCTGGCCAACCTGTACCGCCGCGTCATCACCAACCCGGCCGAGATGAGCGGGCAACTGGTGAAGGAGTTCTTCACCCACGCGAACGCGGCCGACTCCGAACAACTGTCGCAGATCCCCGACCGCATCGACGACGCCGCCGACCAGCTCCGCGCCCGCATCACTCGGCCGTACGGCGACGCCGAACACGCCCCGTGGTCCCTCGCCCTCGACGGGGCCGAAGACCTGGCCGTCAGTCTGGTGCTCGACTTCCCCACCATGATGGCGTTCGTCACGAAGCCGATGGCCGACAAGACGGACACGCCGATGGAGACGTGGGTGGCCCGCGGCATCGAGAACCTGAAGGCGACCGCCCCCGACGACTGGCTGCGGCTGGCCCACGAGGAGGAGGGCATTTGGATCGGGCACGTGAACGACTCGTATGACGCCGCCCGCGCGCTCATCCTGTGCGACGCCACGCAGAGCGACGAGTTGGGTTGGCTGGTGGCCATCCCCGCCCGCGACTGGCTGTTCGCCCGCAAGGTGGACCGCGAGGGGCTGAACTACTTCCACCTGCTGAAGGTGGGGGCCGAGCGGGCGTTCGCCGAGCAGCCGTACCCCATCTCGGATCAGGTGTACTGGGTGCGGCCGGGCAACCGCTGGGAGGTGTTCTCCATCACCATCGACGGCACCCGCGTGACGGTCATGCCGTCGAAAGAGTTCGCCGACGCCCTGGGGCTGGAGTTGGCGGAGGAAGAGAGTGAGGAGCCCGCGACGGAGTGACGGCGAATTCGACCGCTGGGTGTCCGATTTCGAGAGCAAGATTGCATAGCGGAGGCAGGTGGCACTCGTCCCGGAGCCCGCGGTCCCCACACGGAGATTCGTCATGACGAAATACTACGAACCACAAGAAGTGCTCCACCAGTCGTCCCGCGATTACGAACCCGAACGACCGCCCGTGACCGATGCGCCGGTGCCCAAGAGCGTGCCGACGCTCCGAGAGATCGAGGTGACGGGTGTGACCGGCCTGCGGGACGTGAGCAAGCTGTTCGCCCTGCCGGCGTCGGTGGTGGCCGACGGGCTGCTGAAACCGACGATTCAGGACGCGCGGTACCGGGTCCACATGTTCGAACACGGCGACCGCTCGTTCGTCCCCCGCCGCATCGCGGCCGTGGTGCCGGGCGGCCTGACCGAGTTCACCCGCCCGCTCATCTTCTTCCACCCGCTGCCCACCAAGAAGGCCGGGTTCGACGACGGCAACTACGCCGATCAGCCGGCCAGTTGGCGGAAGATCTACCGCTACGCCGACCAGCAGGGGGTTCAGTTGGCCGCCTCCAAGCGGAAGCAGGTGCTCATCATTCCCATCTTCAAATTGGCGTCCACTGACTCGTGCGGGCGATTCGCGACGGACTGGAAATCGCTGGTGGAGACCATCATGGCGAAGCTGCGGGCGACACACGCGCCGGGGCTGACCAAGGACCCCAAGCCGGTCGTCACCGACGTGGTTACGGCCAGCTACAGCGCCGGCGTGAAGTACATGCACACGTTCCTGACCAAGGCCACCGGCATCGGCGGTCTGATCCGGGAGGTGTACGACTACGACGGCCGGTTCTCCTCGCACAAGGACTTGAGCGAGAAGCTGAAGGTGCAACCGAGCGTGAAGGTGCTCACCTACGACCAGCAGCCGGTGAAACTGACGGACGTGGTGAAGGAGGCGGCGGCGGGGAAAGGGATTCATGTGCCCGAGCCGCGGTGGAAGGACTTGCCGAACGGGTTCACCAGCTTCCTCGACCTCCCCCTCGACCCGCTCGCCAACCCCGTCCAGGGGTCGTCGCTTACAGTCCACGGGGCGATGCCGCGGTTCCTGATGTTCCACTCGCTGAGCGAGAGCGGTGTCGGCAAGTAGGGCGTCGGGGGCGGCCGTCACCCCCCGCCGCGCATCGGTCGGCGGAGGTCGTCACAGGGCAGTTGGGGGGCGGCCCCTCACTCCGAAGCCCGGATCGCCCGCCCTGCGATTCAAGTCATTCACACACCCTCCCGGCCGGTCGCGGTTCCAGAGGGCCGCCGCTCGGAGAAAGATTCCCGCCTGCACTTCCGTATCATTTCCGCGCTCCGCCGCACGACTCCGCCTCCACCCCCCGGCCCCGCCATGCCCTCGATCACCCCCCGCGCGCTGTTCGACAAGCTGAACCCGACCTGCCTGCGGGCGCTCCAGTCGGCGGCCGGGTTGTGCATGTCCAAGTCGAACCACTACGTCGAGCCCGAGCACTGGCTGGTGCGGCTGTTCGAGACGCCGAACACCGACCTGCTCGCCCTCTGCCGCCAGTACACCCTCGACCCGAACAAGGTGAAGGCCGAACTGGCCGTCGCCATCGGGCGGTTCAAAACCGGCAAGGCCGACACCCCGGCCATGGCCACCGAGATGTTCGACCTGTGCCGCGAGGGGTGGCTGTTCGGCAGCCTGGAGTGCGGCGCCCCGCTGGTGCGGTCGGCCCACCTGATCGCCGCCGGCCTGAACGACCGCGTGCTCGGCCCGCGGATCGCCGCCGCCTCGCCCGAACTGGGCAAGCTGTCCGTCGAGAAGCTGTACAGGGAGCTGCGCGACCTGCTCCCGCGGGTGAACACCGACGAGAGCCAGCACGAGGCCACGGCCGTCGCCAGCCAGCCGGCGACCGTCGGACCCGACGGCACCCCGCAGCCGGCCGCCAACTCGAAGACGCCCGCCCTCGACCAGTTCACCACCGACCTGACGGCGAACGCCAAGAGCGGCAAGATCGACCGCATCCTCGGCCGCGATGCCGAGATCCGTCAGGTGATCGACATCCTCACCCGCCGCCGTCAGAACAACCCGATCCTGACCGGCGAAGCGGGCGTGGGCAAGACGGCGGTGGTGGAGGGGCTGGCGCTGCGGATCGTGCAGGGCGACGTGCCCGAGCCGCTGCGGAACGTGTCGGTCCGCACGCTCGACCTGGGGCTGCTGCAAGCCGGGGCGGGGGTGAAGGGGGAGTTCGAGAACCGGCTGAAGTCGGTCATTCAAGAGGTGAAGTCGTCGCCCACGCCGATCATCGTGTTCATCGACGAGGCGCACACGCTCATCGGGGCCGGTGGCACGGCCGGCCAAGGCGATGCCGCCAACCTGCTCAAGCCGGCGCTGGCCCGCGGCGAACTCCGCACCATCGCGGCCACCACGTTCGACGAGTACAAGAAGCACTTCGAGGGCGACCCGGCCCTGAAGCGCCGCTTCCAGGAAGTGCGGGTGGACGAACCCGACGAGCACCGGGCGATTCGCATGTTGCGGGCCGTCGCCGACGTGATGCAGAAGCACCACAAGGTGCGCATCCTCGACGAAGCCGTCGCCGAGGCGGTGAAGCTGGGCATCCGCTACCTGCCCGAGCGCCAACTGCCGGACAAGGCCGTCAGCCTGCTCGACACCGCCGCCGCGCGGGTGAAGCTGAGCCAGGGGGCGACCCCCGCCCCGCTCGACGACGTGATCCGCGAGATCGAACACCTGACCATCGAGATCGCCGCCCTGGAGCGGGAGAACGCCGGGTGGGGCGACCACTCCGCCCGGCTGAAGGAACTGGCCGAACGCAAGGCCGTATCCGAGGCGAAGAAGGCCGAACTGGACGAGCGGCTGAAGCGCGAGCGGGAACTGGTGGCCGCGATTCAAACGCAGCTCGACACGACCGAGAAGGCGACCGGCGCGGACGCCGACACGGGCAAGGCCGAGATCACTCGCCTGCGGGCCGAACTCGACCGCCTGCAAGGGGACAACCCGCTCGTGCTGCCGGTGGTGGACGGCGCGGCGGTGTCGCAGATCGTCGGCTCGTGGACGGGCATCCCCGTCGGCAAGATGGTGCGGAACGAGATCGAGACGCTGCTCACCCTGAAGGACAAGCTGAGCGAGCGGGTGGTCGGCCAGGACCACGCCCTGCACGCCATCGCCCAACGGATTCAGACCAGCCGGGCCGAACTGGGCGACCCGAAGCGGCCCATCGGCGTGTTCCTGCTGGTCGGCCCGAGCGGGGTGGGCAAGACCGAAACCGCCATGGCCCTGGCCGACCTGCTGTACGGCGGCGACCGCAACATGGTGGTCATCAACATGAGCGAGTTCAAGGAGGAGTACAAGGTCTCGCAACTGCTCGGCTCCCCCCGCGGGTACGAGGGGTCGGGCGAGGGCGGCGTGCTGACGGAAGCCGTCCGCCGCCGGCCGTACAGTGTGGTGCTGCTCGACGAGATCGAGAAGTCCCACCCGTCGGTGCAGGAGATCTTCTACCAGGTGTTCGACAAGGGCGTGTTGAACGACTCCCGCGGCATCGAGGTGAACTTCAAGAACACCATCATCCTGCTCACCAGCAACGTGGGCACCGACACCGTGATGAAGGCGTGCGCCGACGCAGACACCATGCCCGACTCGAACGGGCTGGCCGAGATGATCCGGCCGGATTTGCTCAAGTCGTTCAAGCCGGCCCTGCTCGGGCGGATGGCGGTGGTGCCGTACTTCCCGCTGTCGGACGTGGTGCTGAAGAAGATCATCGAGATGCGGCTGAAGAAGGTGGGCGACCAACTGCGGCTGAACCACAAGGCCACGTTCGAGTACGCGCCGGCCGTGGTGGACGCCCTGGCCGCCCGCTGCAAGGAGGTGGAGAGCGGTGCCCGCAACGTGGACCACATCCTCACCATGCAGGTGCTGCCGCTGATCGCGGTGGACATCCTCAGCCGGCAGGCCGAGGGGGGCGGGGTGAAGGGGGTGAGCCTGACCGTCGGGGAGGGCGGCGCAATTCGGCACGAGATTCGTTGAACCGGCAGAATGGGGAGTGCCGATAAGTGGGGCTGAATCGGTCCCTCCCCACGTTCGCAAGGATGCGGTCATGCGTAAACTCCTGTTCGCAATGGCGGCGCAGGCCGTCGCCGTCGCCGCCGTTTCCGCTCAAGAATCCCGCCCCGTGGTCGCCCCGATCGTCCCCTGCCCGCCGGCCGTCGTGGTGCCCAACATGCCTTGCCCGCCGGGCACCGTTCCCGGCGGCGTGCCGTTCACCCCCGGCGGCGTGCCGTTCACGCCGGGCACCTTCCCCGGCGTCGCTCCGGTCACCCCGGACGTGCCCGCCGCGCCCGGCTTCACGCCGCCGCCGTCGGTCAGTGCGGCCGACCTGGGCGGCGGGTTCGCCCGCCAGTCGGAAGGCGGCACCCAGGCCGCCCAGTCGTTCGCCCCGAACATGTTCGGCGACATCCTCGGTGCCCGCAACCTGAAGCTGACGTACTCGGTGCCGTTCGCCGCCCGCTTCGCCGTCGTCGGCAGCACCACCACCGGGGCCGGCGGGTCGGCCGTCGTCGTCGACCCGAACGGCGCCGGCGGGTCGATCACCGTCGGCCCGTTGCCGAACGGCAAAACCGTCGCCCCGGTGAACGCCGCCTTCTCGAACAGCGACCTGACCTACACCCAGCCGACCGCCGGCGACCTGGTCACCTACGACCGCGACTTCGCCCGCTCCGCCCTGCAAACCCTGCTCTCCCGCGGCCAACTGACCGAGGCCCAGATCGCCTCGTACAACCAGCTCACCCCCGCCCAGCGGGCCCAACTGCTCCGCAGCCGCGGGCTGATCAACCAGTCCATCACGCAGGCGACCAGCGGCCTGGCCATCCAGACGCTCACCGTCGGCCCGCTGTCCGGTGCCGTCGACCCGGCCGGGCACGTGGACTACGCCGGCACCCTGACCGGCGAGCAGATCATCACCCTGCCGTCGGCCGGCGGCACCGTCGGGCGGGTGAAGATGGCCGAGGACAACAGCCCGATCCCCCGCGACCGCTTCATCTTCGCCTACGACAACTTCGACAGCGTGCCGTTCACCACCAGCGGCATGACCGTCAACCGCTTCCAGTTCGGCGTCGAGAAGACGTTCCTGGACGGCCGCTGGTCGGCCGAGTTCCGCCTGCCGTTCGCCGGCACCCTGGCCAGCACGAACGTGCAGGGGTTCGAGGTGGCGCACACCGAACTGGGCAACGTGCGGTTCGCCCTCAAGCGGATCTTCAGCCAGAACCAGGTGCTCACCACCACCAGCGGGGTGGCCGTCACCCTGCCCACGGCCAACGACCTGGTCGTCCAGTCGTCGTTCGACGGGTCCGAGCTGTACCGCTTCAAGAACCAGTCGGTCACGGTCGAGCCGTTCGTCGCCGCCCTGTACACGCCGAACAGCCGCCTGTTCTCGCAGACGTGGGGGTCGATCAACTTCGACGTGTCCGGCGGCGACCTCACCTGGAACCGAGACGTGTTCGGCGGCAACGGGTCGGCCCGCATCGTGGACGTGCCGCTCCTGTGCGTCGATCAGCAGATCGGCTTCTGGCTGATCCAGCGGGACACCGGCACCCTGCGGGGGCTGGCCCCGTTCATGGAAATGCACTGGAACTACGCCATCGCCCAGACCGAACTGCTCCGCGAGGTCAACAAGCGCACCGACGGGTACGGGCTGGGGGTGAGCGGGGTGGCCACCCACGAGTTGAACCTGACGTGCGGGGTGATGATGCAGGTGGGCGACCACCTGAACCTGTCGATCGGGGCGAGCGCCCCGCTGCTGCGGAAGCCCGACCGCACGTTCGACGCCCAGGTGGGCGTGCGGGCCAGCTACCTGTTCGGCCGCACCGCCCGCGCCCGCAACCCCATCTACTCCATCAACTCGTTCTGACGACGTGACCGGGAACGCACACGGGGGAGCAGTCACCTGCTCCCCCGTGCGACCGACCGAGTGGAGGCGGCGGGAATCGAACCCGCGTCCCGAGGCAACAACCTGTCGGCTTCTACGTGCGTAGCGTGCTTAGGCTCGGGGCCCGCCTTGCGGCTGCCCCGCGTTCGCTCCCCCCGGCCCCAACACGCGGAGTCCAGTGGTCGCTATCGGTCAGGTGTTTAGCGAACGCCGCCCCCGAAGCGAGCCGGTTGCCCGGCCCTCGAGCGTCCGCGAGCCTGAATTGCGTCCGATTGCGTTCCTCTCAGGCGGGAGGATCGCAAACGGCTGGTGACTAGTTAGGCCGCCAGGGAGTACTGAGTTTCAGCACATAATTTTTGAGCGGCTTTTTACGTGGCCAACCGATCAACCACGGCACGCGACACGTCAGATCACTTTGCCCGGTCGAAACCATTTCGCCCCCGGTGCAACAGGCAGTGTACGCCGGGGGTGGGCGGAATGGAAGGGGTGGGTTTGGCGAACCCCGACCGCAAGGTCGGTGGGTGATTTGGCGAACCCGGCCCGCAAGGGCCGTGGGTCGGCCACGCAGTTGGGAGCCGCGGAGCGGCGTGCGGGTGTAGCCTGGGGCGGAAGCCCCAGGACCAATAGC
>JANNQE010000976.1:0-12640 GCA_031441625.1 Planctomycetia bacterium | reverse complement strand
GAGAAGTCTTCGGTGACGATCCAGACGACGTTCGGCCGCTTCTCGTCGGCGGCGAGTGCCGCGGACGCGACCAACACGGCGAGCAGGGAGAGGGCGTGTCTCATTTCGGGTTCCCGGTGGAGGCAGGGGAGGGGGCGTCGGAAATGTCGAGGTCGTTGTCGTCGTCGCACAGGTGGAAGCGGTGCATGAAGCGGTGGTACACCGGGGCGAGCAGCACGGCCACCATCGTCAGGAACGCCAGCCCGCTGTACAAGGCGTAGAAGGCGGCGAACAGTTTGCCGCCGGTGGTGGTCATCTTGTCCACCGGCCCCATGCCGGTGAGGATCATGCTGGCGTTCAGGAACCCGTCCTCGAAGGGCAGTCCGCCGAAGTAGCAGTACCCGCCCGTGCCCAGCGTGAGCGAGAACACCACGATGGCGAAGCTGACGAGGAAGTTGCGGGCGAGCCGGCGGAGGAACACGCGGAACGGGGCGAGCGGCTGGTTCTTGTGTTCGGTCATTTGGCGGACATCCGCGCGGGGTCGGGATGGTATCGTAGCGAGAGGCGGATCGGAACGGTTCGACGCGGTCCCGCTGAAGGGTGTGACCATGACGGAACACGAGTGGTTGAACGCGAACGATTTCTCAACGCTTCACAGCGCCCTCTGGCAACTCGCACCAGAGCAACCACGGAAGTACCGTTTGGTAGGCTCTCACTTCTGCCGGCTGATCTGCCACCATATCAAGGATGAGCGATTCCTCGCACTGATTGACCTCGCTGAGCGTTACGCTGAGGGCGAGCAACTCAAAGAGCAACTGATCGCCACGCTCCACTCTCTGGAAGAGTCTGGCGTACTCGGTCGGGGAACCGGAAGCGAACTCCATGTCGCTCAAGAAGCCTGCTTGCCGTATTTCGAGTTCGAGGAGTACGACAGCAACCAGATCGACCGCCTTGCTGCTGACGCCCACGACATGCTGCACGAGAGAGCAGGCGCAAACGATCCGGACGAATCCGGGTGGGATTCCATCGCTGATGCCGTTACCAAGCAAACCAACGAGATTCTAGTTCCACTGATCCGCGACATTTTCGGCAACCCCTTCCACCCTGTCACCGTCGATCCCCGTTGGCTCACCGAAACTGTCGTCACTCTCGCGTCCGGTATCTACGCCGACCGCGCCTTCGACCGGATGCCGATTCTGGCGGACGCGCTCGAAGACGCCGAGTGCGACGACGCCGACATCCTGAGTCACTGCCGGGGTGACGGCCCGCACGTCCGCGGGTGTTGGGTGGTGGATTTGATGCTGGGCAAGCAGTAACACAAGCACCGGCCGCATTCATTTTCGGAGAACGCGATGTCAGATCGGATCATCCTGCGGACGGGCGAGGCGCTGGTGGAGGGCGACATCGACTATCTGTGTGCCGAGCCGGAGGTGGTCATCGGCGAGTTCGACGGGCCGTTCGGCACCGCGTTCGCGCAGCTCCTCGGCGATCAGGTGAAAGGGCACACCCGCGTGTTCGCCATCCTGAACAGCGACGTGCAGGTGCGGCCGGCCACGCTCATGGTGTCCAAAGTGACCGTGAAGGACGCCCGCTACACCGGCATCCTCATGGGCACCGTGCAGGCGGGGATTGCGAACGGCGTGCTCGACGCGGTGCGGGCCGGGGTGATTCCGAAAGCGAAGGCCAACGACCTCGGCATCATCTACAGCGTGTGGCTCGACCCGAGCATCCTGAACGTGCCGGAAGGCGAAGTGAACCACGCCGAACTGTTCCGCGTCCACCGCGAGGCGACGCTGAAGGTGATCACGAAGGCCATGAACAACGAACCGGGCATCGACTGGCTACTGGAAAACCAGGACAAAGTGACGCACTACTTCCACCAACTCGGGCTGGAAGGCAAGCTGTAAGCGGGGGCGGGGGCGGGTTGGCCCGCCCCCCGCTCGCCGTTCACCGCTCCGTCTTCTGCGTCAGCACGTCCGGCTTCAGCAGCGGGGCGGCGCCGATCTTCTCGTCGCGGACGTACTGGTGGCACCGCACGCAGGTGAGGGTCATCTCCACGTACCCGAGGGCCGCCGCCTCCACGTTCTTCTTCTTGGCCGCCTTCTGAATCTCCTCCAGGTGCTTCTGGAAGTCGTTCGCGTACACTTCGTACTTGGCCGTCTTGCCCACCATGAAGGCCGCCTTCTGGCGGACGAGGATCAGGTCGTCGGCCCCGGTCTTGATCTTGTCGAAGTCTTCGAGCGCCAGCCCTTCCAGGATCTTCTGCGCCAGGGCGAGCTTCTTCTTCATCAACTCGGCTTTGACGTCCGGCTTGTCCTTCGGGTCCACTTTCGGGTCGGCCTTCGGCTTGTCATCCCCGACTCCGGCGGTGGTAGCCACCAGCAGGAAGGCGAGGGCGAGGGCGGCGAGGGGGCGGGTACGGGACACGGCAGACCTCCGGAGGGGCGAGACTGCCGGAAGTATATCCCGGCGGTGTCCGCCTGTCTGTCGGCACACCCCTTACTTGTCGCCGACGACGATCTCGCAGAGGCGGGCGAGGGTCTTGCCCACCTTCTCGGGGGTGGCGTTCGGCTCGAGTGGGGTGTCGGACACGAAGAACGCGAACAGCAGTTCGCGGCCGTCCGCGGTGGTCATCGCGCCGGCCAGCGTCTTGCTCTTCAGCAGCGGGCGGCTGTTCAGCGTGTCCACCCACACGAACGTGCCCGTCTTGGCGAACACCTTGCCGTAGGCCGGGCTGTCCTTGTCCACCGCCTTGCTCAGCGTGCCGTCCTCGCCCATCACCGGCAGCCAGTTGCGAAACGCCTGCCAGTCGTCCCGCTTCCGTAGCCCTTGCAGCAGTTGCACCGTCGCCCGCGGGCTGGCCAGGTCGTTGCCGTTCCCGCCCGCCCCGCTGACGAGCGACACCGCGTCCGACTCCACGCCCAGACTCTTCAACTGCTTCCGCTGGATCTTCAACCCGTCCTCCTGCGTCGTCTTGCCGTGCTTGGCCGCCAGCAGGCAGGGCAGCGCGGTGGCGTACAGGTTGTTGCTCGTCTTCAGCGTCACCTTGAGCAACTCGCCCATCGGGGCGGACGTGAACACGGCGGTCGGCTGCATCTGTTGGTATTCGGCGACGGCCGGCAGTGCGACGGTCCCCGCTCGTGCGACGGCCGCGGCCACCTTCACCCCGGCCCTCCGAAGCGCCTCGATGAACAGCCCGCGGGCGAACCCGGCCGGCTCGTCGATGGGCAGTGCCCGCACCACCAACTTGCCGCCCGCCGGCACGCTCCCCCGCACGGTGAACTGCCCCGGCCCCACCTGCGTGAGCATCAGCCCCGCCGCCGACCGCGGCTCGCCCGTGCCCACCTCGATGTCGATGTTCAGCATCGCCGTTTGCGGGCGGTGCGTCACCTTCGCCGACTCGCCCGCCTTCGCGCCGGGTGTAATCACCAGGTCGATGACGTTGTCGTTCACCGTCATCGCCGACAGCACTTCCGGCCCGCTGCCGCTCGTGCGGGTGCGGGCGAACAGGCGGTCGTCGATCAGCACCTCGCCGGCCACCTCCGAGATGCCCGCCGCCTTCACCCCCTCGGCCAACTCGTTGAACGCCGTCAGCGGGTCGGTGCCCTCGGCCAGTGCCGCCGGCCCGCCGTTGGCGTAGCTGTGGTCCACGTCGGTGTACGCCAGCTTGCCGGCGTCCTTCGTGTTGCGGCCGCCGAACGACGGGTCGCCCTGCGCCCGCAAGATCAAGTCGCCCCGCAGCACGCCCTTCTGCACGTCCCCGCGGGCGTACACCGGCGTGTCGAACTTGAAGTCGGGGCCGAACTCGGCCAGCACCGCGGCCGTGCTGAAAAGCTTCGAGCACGACGCCAGCACGAACAGCTTGTCGGCGCTCCGCTCGTAGATCGCCTCGCCCGTCTTGGCGTCGGCCACCAGCACGCCCCAGTGCGACCGCTTGAACTCCGGGCCGTCCATGACCGCTTCCAGCTTCTTGGCGAGCGGGTCGTCGGCGAACAGCGGGGCGGCGGCGACCAGCAACACGACGACGGCGACGGACCGATTCACGGGCGACCCTCGGCAGCGGGAGCAGCCATCCTACCCGACGGCGGAACCACGGGCCAACGGCCCGGATGGTTCTTTCCACCTCCCCCCACCCCTCCGTGGAACCATTCCCGAATCGTAGAAGAATCCATGCCCGCCAAGCACTTACGGCGAATGCAACCCCGCACTCGTCCCGAAAGTCACCCGCACATTGACCGCCTCTCCCCCTGCCCGTACACTCTCCCGACCATTCGTGCCGAGCGCCCACCCATGACCCCGCACCAGTTCATTGCCAAGTGGAAGCCGGCCGACCTGAAGGAGCGGGCCGCCTGTCAGGAACACCTCCTCGATATCTGCGCGGTACTCGGCGAGCCGACCCCAGCCGTCGCACGTGTGCCGTGCTTATTGATGCCGTCCTCTGAGCAATTCTGACCCGGCCGCGTGTTGGCCTCAATTCCCAAACGCTGTTATCCCGATGACTGTTTCAGCCGGCAAAATCCGTCCAGTGTACGGATCGCTGGCACTGTCTGTCATGAATTACGTTGAAGTCCGGCTTCGGCGCGCCCCCTGGGCCTGGACTTCACGGGAGAATGCCAATGCGAGTGCATTTGGTCACCCTGATGCTCGTTCTGACGGCAGGGGTGGGCTTCGCGCAGAACCGGCCTCTGCCGGTCGCTCAGGCCACGACCGCCCCCGCCCCTCAACTGAACCCCCAACCGCCCCCGGCCCCCGCATTCATGGGTTTCGGGACCGAGTTGCCGTCCCCGAGGGCCGTGAGCGTGGGGGCACCGCCGACGGTCGGGTCGAGCGAGCAGTTCTTCTGCCCCGACCCGCTGGCCGTCGGCCCGGACCTGGCCCGGCGGCAGGTGGGGCAATTCTGGGCGAGGGGCGAGTACCTACTCTGGTGGACCGAGGGGAACCGGCTGCCCCCACTCGTCACGACCGGGGTGCCCGGCGCGACGCCGCTCCAGGGTGCGATCGGGCAGCCGGGCACCCAGGTGCTGTACGGCGACTCCTACTTCGACGACCGCCCGCGGTCCGGCGGCCGTTTCACCGCCGGCTTGTGGTTGGACACGTGCCGGCCGTTCGGCCTCGAGGGCAGCTACTTCTTCCTCGCCGACCGCAACACCCACTTCGCCGCGGCGTCCGACTCCACGGTCAACTCCACGCTCATCGCCCGCCCGTTCTTCGACGTGCTGACCGGCCTCCAGAACGCCCAGTTGGTGGCGTTCCCGGCGCTCGCCGGCGGGACGAACCTGATCACCGTCACCGGCCTGGGGCTGGCGAGCGGGGACATCCGGGCCTCCTCCTACAGCCGCATTCAGGGCGGGGATTTGAACGCCGTCTGCGGCCTGTGTGCGGGGTGCGACTACTGGCTGCACGCGCTCGGCGGCTTCCGCTACCTGCACCTGGGCGAGGGTCTCGCCATCCGGGAGCGCAGCCGGGTCAACCCGGCGCTGCCCGCCGGCACCCCGTTCTTCGGCGGCAGCACCATCACGGTGGCCGACCAGTTCGACACCCGCAACAACTTCTACGGCGGCCAGGTCGGGCTTCGCGGCGAGGTCCGCCGGGGGCGGGTGTTCTTCGAGGCGCAGGGCAAGGTCGCCCTGGGTGTGACGAATCAGGCGGTTGACGTCCAGGGGTCCACGGCGATCACCGCGCCCGACGGGATGATGACGGTGACCCCGGTCGGGTTCCTCGCCTCCGGGAGCAACAGCGGCCGCTTCGAGCGCAACCGCTTCTCGGTCGTCAGCGAGGTGGGCGTCAACGGCGGGTACCAGGTGACCAACTTCTGCCGGGTGTTCGTGGGGTACAACTTCATCCACTGGAGTTCGGTCGTCCGCCCTGGGGACCAGATCGACCTCGGCCTGAGCGGCACCCGCATCCCGACCGACACCCGGTACAACCCCGGCACCGGCCCGGCCCGACCGGGCATCCCCTTCCGCGACACGGGAATGTGGATTCAGGGCGTCAGCTTCGGCGCCGAGGTCCGCTTCTAAAGCAGTCGTCGTCGCGGCCGTCTGCTCTCGCCGGGGTCTGTGACCCCGGTCCGACCGGCCTCACAGAGGCCGGCAACAGCAGAGCCTCACAACGAACAGTCTGAAAATGCTCGAACAACCGACCCGCGGGAGCCTCCCGTCGGCTCCCGGTTCCCCCAGCCACCCGCACGCCCGGGCCGTTCGCGGCCGGGTGCGCCGCACACGGAGAGTGCCATGAGCCACATCGAGAAGAGGCGGGCGCCGCGCGCCCGCCCGCAGACCGGCGGCTTTCGGCCGGTTCTGGAATCACTGGAAGGCCGCGAGACGCCGGCCCTCATCATGAGCCAGATCTTCATCACCATCCCCACCCTCCTGATCCCGGCCGTCGGGCCGACGGGTCCTCCCGGCCCGGTCGGCACGGGCGGCCCGCAGGGGATTCCCGGCACGACGGGTCCGGCCGGGCCGGAGGGACCGACCGGGCCGGCCGGTCCGCTGGGGGCCACTGGGGCCGCGGGCACGACAGGCCCGGCCGGCCCGACGGGGGCGGCCGGGCCGGCCGGCCCGACGGGCGCCACTGGGACCACGGGCACGACAGGCCCGGCCGGCCCGACGGGCGCCACCGGGCCGGTGGGTCCGGCCGGGCCGGTGGGACCGGCCGCCTTCGGCTACATCTTCAACCAGGGGGCGCAGGTCGTGGCCATCAACGCGTCGGTCGCGTTCGATCAAAACGGGCCACTTCTGGGCATCACCCACGCGCCAGGCAACCCCGGCGTCACCGTCACGAACTCGGGGATTTACTCCGTCCAGTTCTCGGTGTCGGGCGTGGAACCGAACCAGTTCTCGCTGTTCGTGAACGGGGCCGCAGTGGCCGGCACGGTGTACGGGTCGGGGGCCGGCACTCAGCAAAACAGCGGGCAGGTGATCCTCACGCTGCAGGCCAACGACGTCCTGACGCTGGTGAACAACGCGTCGGCCGCCGCGGTCACCCTGCAAACCCTGGCAGGCGGCACGCAGACGAGCGTGAACGCGTCACTGCTCATCGAGCGGCTCGCGTAGTCCGACGGCGTCCGTTCGGGTGAGTTCGGTCGTGCGTCGGCCGCCATTGGCATGGCACGGCGGGAGAGAAGGATTCCGGAATGACCCGCTCCCGCCGTTGTCAAAATGAAGGACGACTTGAAAGCCACCCTGCCGGAGGTGACATCGTCACACCACACGTCGGTCACCGACGGATGACCGATGGCGTTTCCGGACGAGTCTGCGGTGGTCGGAGACCTGTACACCGATTGCGCGAGCGAGGGGCAAGCCACCCTGGGGAATCCCAAAGGTGTCTTGCCCCTCGCTCGCGCGTCGGGCTAACAAGTCGCTCGCCATGACGACGCTGATCCGCATCGAATTCACCACCCACCCACCGGCTCACTTCTTCTCGTCCGGCTTCTTCTCCTCGGGTTTCGGCGGGTCCTTTGGCGGCAGCGGCGGGGCGGGCACCCGCAGGGGCACGCCGAACCCGCTTACCGCCGCCCCGAAGTCGGCCGGCTTCTCCGCCACCAGTCGGGCCAGCACCGCCAGCTTGCCCTTCAGCACCGGGTCTTTCTCGTCGGTCGACGCCTGCGGCACCACCTGGGCCGCCGCGACCGGCACGTGCCGGCCGAACGCCTGGATGTGCCGGGCCGCGGCGTCCGCCGCGAGCGTGCGGATCTCCACCGGTCGCGAGGCCGCCGTCGCCAGTTGCACTAGCCCCACTTGTGTGTCGCCCGACCCCAGCTTCGCCAGCCCGTCGATCAGGTCGGGGGCCAACTCGTCCGACGACAGAGCCGTCCGCATGTCCGTTTGCGCCGCGTCCGAGATCGTGTACCCCGGCACCGCCCCTTGCGCGATCTTGCCCAGCCAGTAGGCCGCCAGCTTGGCCGTCGCCTTCTTCTCGGCGTCCGTCCGCGGGCGGGCGGCCGGGTCGGCGACCACCTTCTTCAAGTCCTCGCTCAGCCCGCCGGGGCCGAACGGCTCGGGCACCACCGTCACCCCTTTGAACGCCCGCACCTGCCGGGCCAGTTGCGCCTCCAGGTCGCGGTCGCGGTACTCGGCCCCGTCGAGCAGGAAGGCGGCCGGGGAGATCTTCGGCAGCAGGCCCTCGCCCCGCTTGCGGGTCTCCGGCTCCAGTTGCCCCTCGATCTGCTCGACCAGTTGGCCCATCTTGGCCGTGTCGGTCACTTTGGCGAGGGCTTCGTTCAGCTTCACCTGCGCGCGGAGGCCGTCGTTCAGGTCGGCGAGAATCAGGTACGGGTCGGGCGGCGGGGAGTACGGCCGCTCCAGTTTGTCCTTGCTGCCGGTCCGCTTCTGTTCGGCCACCCGCGACTCGTACACGATGCGGGCTTTGGACGCTTCCTCGCCGGCGGCCGGGTTGAGTTGTTCGAGGGGCGGGCGGGGCGGGTTCGGCCCGGCCACGCCGTTCTCCAGGAAGAGCACGCCGTAGGTGAGCTGCGGCAGGCGGAGTTCGAGCCGCTCGGACAGGGCCACGCTCGTCGGCAGGTCGGCCGCCTCCACCAGCCGTTGCAGCCGCTTCAGCCGCCGCTCGGCCGCCTTCACGAGCATCCCGTTCCGCTGGTCCACGCGGTCCCACCGGGCCGTCTCGACGGCCATGTCCAGGGTCTGCTTGGGCACCTGGAAGGGCGGGAACTTGGGGTCGTACACGTACGGCGGGGGGATCGGCTCGTCGGCGTCGGTGAGGGCCACGAGCACGGCCAGCCGGAGCAGGAGGGTTTCGACCGGCGGGGCCTTCGGCTTGTCGGTCGAGGCGACGACGAGCACCGGGCGGCGGCCGGCGTTCGGGTCGGCGGCCAGGTGGCTGAGGATGTCGTTCAGCAGAGGGTCGGCGGTGTGCCGGTCGATCACGATCAGGTCGAGGTCGGACGACTTGGCCACGCGGCGGAGCAGCTCGCGGCCGGAGGTCACTTTCTCGGTCGAGTAGCCGAGGTCGCGGAACTGCCCGGCGAGGCGGTCGGCCCGGCCGTTCAGCGGGTCGGCGATGAGCGCCTTCCCGGTGGCGTTGCCGCCGGCGTCGTCGCCCCCGGCCAGGCTGCGGCGGAGCACGTCCACCACGCGGGCGGACGCGCCGACGCCCGGCGGGGTGGGGTTCCGCAGCAGGGCGACGGCCGCCGCGAACTGCACCCGCACGTCCTTGTCCGCCAGCGCCCGCACGTAGGGCGACGGCTTGCCGCCGGTGTTCGTCTCGTCCTTCTGCCCGCGGTCGCTCATGGCTTGAAGCACGCCCACGGCCAGCGCCGTACGGGTCTCGCTCAGCGCCTGTTCGAGCAGCCGCGAGAGGGCCGAATCGGACGCCGACGCGAGCAGTTGGTACACGCCCGCGTCGGCCGTTTTCAGGTCGCCGAACCCGCCCCGCTCGACCGCCCGCTCGGTGGCCACGGCCAGGAAGGCCAGTTGCGCCGGCTCGGCCTTCGGGTTCGCCTGCACCGCCCAGCGAAGGTACTTGAGCGCCAGGTACTCGTCGGCGTCGGCCTTGTCCAACTGCACGGCCTTCGGCCCGCTCGACGCCGCGTCCCACGCCCACACGGTCACTTTGTTCGACTGCCCGTCGAGCGTGCCGAACGCCCCCTTGCGGGCGACGAACGGGTCGGCCAGCCGGATCAACTCTTCGTCCGCCAGCCGCTTGCGGCTCAGCCCGCCGGTGAGCGATTCGAGGATGCCGGCCGAGGCCTCTTTCACCACCGCCCCGCCGCCGGCGGCGTAGTGCCACAGCACGGCCGACGGGTCGGACTCGGCCTTGTCGATCAGTTGCGGGATGTCGCGGCGGGAGGTGACGGCCCTGAGCAGGCTGGCCCGCACGTCGTCGGCCAGGTCGCCGGCCGGATCGACGGCGGCGATCAGGGCGGGCACGATGGCGGCCGGCAGGCGGGGGATGGCCTCGTAGATGCCGGTCTTGAGTGCCACCTCGCGGGTGGTGCGGAGGGTGGTGACCAGTTCGGGCACGACCGCCGCCCCCGCCGGGATGAGCTGGTCGATGGCGTAGTCCTTCTCGGCCGGGGACGCCCCCAGGTTGGCCACGAACCGCTTGATGCGGTCGGGGTTCTGGGCCACCTTACGGGTGGCCTCGTTCGCCTTCGCCACGATCTCGTCGACCAGCTTCTTGGCCGCCTTGTCCGTGTCCCGGTTCTCCGACCACTGCACCACCCGCAGCAGCCGCTGGAACACGATGGGGCCGTACCGGGCTTCGAGTTCGAGGAAGTCCTTGTCGGTCGGCGGGGCGGCCATGAACGACCGCAGCATCTCGGCCGCCAGGTCGAGCTTGCCGTCCGTGATCAGGTTGCGGGCGGCCTTGAACTTGTCCTGCGCCGTCTGCGGGGCAGGCTCTTGCGCGACGGCGGGTGCGGCCCAAACCAGGGCCACGGTCAGGGCGACGGCGGATGCGGCAGCGAGTCTCACCGGGTCACCCCTGTGGTGCGGACAGTAGCGGATGTGCGGGCCAGTCTGGTGGCACAGGCATTCCTGCCTGTGTCCCCCGCACAGGCGGGTGGCTTAGCGCTCATTGTGCGCCGCCGGGTCAGCCGACGCAATCGACTTCACAGGCCACCAGATCGGCGAACGTCTCGCGGCGACGGATCAGGCGGTGTGTGCCGCCTGTGACGAGGACCTCGGCCGCCCGGCAGCGGGCGTTGTAGTTGCTGGCCATGCTCATGCCGTACGCGCCGGCGCTGAACACCGCCAGCAGGTCGCCGCGGGCGAGCGGCGGCAGCGGCCGGTCCTTCGCCAGGAAGTCGCCGGACTCGCACACCGGGCCGACGACCTCTTGGCGGATTGTACCGGGCATATCGACGAACGGGTTGGCCACGTCGGTGTTGACGGTCATGTCCACGTCCGGCCGCTCGGCCAACCCGTCGGGCAGTCGGACGGGCCAGACGCGGTGGTACGAGCCGTACAGCGTCGGGCGGATCAGGTCGTTCATCGCCGCATCTTGGATGACGTACCGCTTGCCGCCCGTCTCCTTGCGGAACAGCACCGTGCTCACCAGGATGCCGGCGTTGCCGACGATGAACCGCCCCGGTTCGAGGAGCAGTTGGCAGCCGATCTCCTTCACCGCCGGCAGGATGGCGTCGGCGAACGCGCTCGCCGGCTTCGCCTCGTCCTTGCGGTAGTTGATGCCGAACCCGCCGCCCATGTTCAGCATGGTGATGACGTGGCCCTGTTGGCGGAAGGCGTTGATGAGCGTGACCGCCTTCGCCGCCCCCTGCTTGTACGGCTCGGCGCTCAGGATGGGCGACCCGAGGTGCATGTGCAGCCCGCACAGGTTCAACCCCGGATGGCCGACCACCTTCGCCGACACTTCCAGGATCGTCTCGATGTCCAGGCCGAACTTCACCCCCTTCACGGAGGTGTCGGTCTTCACGTGCGTCTTCGGCGGCAGGTCGGGGTTCACCCGCAGGGCGACGGGGGCCTTCTTGCCCATGTTCGCGGCGATCATGCCGATGGTGTGCAGTTCCTCCTCGCTCTCCACATCAAACAGGAACACGTCGTTGTCGAGGGCGAAGCGGATCTCGGCGTCGGTCTTCCCCACGCCGGCGAACACCACCTTCGCCCCCTTCGGCCCGGCCTTCAGCGCGCGGTAGAACTCGCCCCCGCTGGTCACGTCGAACCCGGCCCCGTGCTCGCCCATCAGTTTGGCGAGGCTGAGGTTGCCGTTCGCTTTGATGGAGTAACAGATGACCGGGCTGGCCGCGGCGAAGGCGGTCTGAACTTCGGTCAGGTGGTGGAGCAGGGTCGCGGTGCTGTAAATGAACACGGGCGTGCCGTGCGCGGCGGCGATGTCCGGCACCGGCACGTCTTCGCAGTGCAACACCCCGCCGCGGTAGTGGAAGTGGTCCATGAGGGATCGCTGGGGGAAGGACGGGATGCGGGGAATGATACCGACCGGGGGGAGAGACGGTCAGTGACAACGCGGTGTCGTTTGACCGGCCGGAGGCGGGCGGGTAGGGTGAAGGCGAGAGGGGACGCCCATGAGATGGAGCGATGAGAGCGAGTTGCCACTGCTCGCGTGTTTCGGTGTCGAGCCGAGGATGCTCGACTCGCGCACCCCATGGTTTTACAACACAGCGGTGTACGAGGTGGAAGTGGATGCCGTCTCCGTTTCGTTCACCATCGAACCGGCCTACGGGAATGTCCGACTCGTCGTGCGGCAAGCAGGACGGCGGCTGTTTGAGTTCGACGCGAAAATGGTGGCCGACGTGCGGGTCATCGACGAACCCGGTGTTGATGCCGTCGAGATTGACATGACAGCAGGTTCGTGGCTGCGGATGCAACTGCGACCGACGTTCGAAATCACCCAGGCGTTTGACTACCGATAGTGCGAATCTCGATTGGGTGAAGCGGATACGATCCGCCCGCGGAGTGGGCAGCGACATTCTCCCCACCCCCGGTTGCTGCGCAACCGACCCCTCCCCAGCGGGGAGGGGTGTGAGGTGGCCGGTCGTTTCGCCCAAGCGGACAGAGCCGACGACGCCCACCCCTTCCCCGGACCTGTTAGCCCGAAGCGCGAGCGAGGGGCCAATCCCCGTAGCGGACCACCGGGATGTGACGGCCGATTCAGGCCGAAGGCCTGGGAGTCCTCAGCCCAGGGCAACGCCCTGGGTGGGCTATGCCAACCACCCCGCAGGCTG
>JANNQE010000975.1:0-12101 GCA_031441625.1 Planctomycetia bacterium | reverse complement strand
GCCCGGCAGGCGGCACCTACCAAGAGGCTTCTCATGTCCGACCCGAAGAAGCGAGCCGTCGCGTTGAAGTACGACCCGACGGGCGGCGGCGCGCCGGTCATCGTGGCGAAGGGCCGCGGGGCGATCGCCGAGAAGATCCTGGAGTTGGCCCGCACGAACGGCGTGGCCGTCCGCGAAGACCCGGCCCTCGTCACGGTGCTGAGCAAGCTGAACGTCGATCAGGAAATCCCACCGCAACTCTACGCGGCCGTCGCCGCCATCCTGGCATTCCTGTACAAGGCGAATCAGCCGAAGTAGCCGCCCTTTCGCTTCCCGACAATCAACAGTACCATCGTCTCACGTTCACGGAGGGACACCATGCGAAAGCTGCTGCTCGTCGCCTCACTGCTCGCCGTCGCCCCACTCGCCGCGGCCCCGGTGCCGAAGTCCATCAAGGGGCCGGGCACCATCTCTGTGTGGAACAACAGCCACCCGCCGACGCTCCAACTGTTCACGCCCGATGGCGAGTCGGTCAAGTCGGTCACGCTGAGCACGAAAGAGGAGTGCCGAATTACGGACGTGTCACCGAAGGGGCGGTTCGTGGTGGTCAAGACCTGGAACGAGAAGTTGAAGCAACAACCGGCGTTCCTCTGCAAGTGTGCCCCGGAACAAATCCGCCTGCTCGAACTGGATCGTGTGGCCGAGGAGTGACACCAAGTTGCGGTGAACAGTTGCCATAGAATGGTTGCCCTCTGGGAGCGACCACCATGAGGCGACTGTCCGTGATTGCCCACCTGTCGGTCGCCGCGGTGGGCCGACCCGACAGGCGAGAAGGTGCTGGTGCTGGTGGTAGACCACTCGGGCGGGCACACGGCCAAGTAACTGGTGGTGCCGGCGAACGTGCGGCTGCACCCGCGGCCCCCCTGCACCCCGGAGTTGCAACCGGCCGAACACCTGTAGCCGCTGGTGCGGGAGGGGGTGGCCAACCGGACGTTCGACCACCTGGTCGGGCTGGCGGCCAAATTCCGCCGCCGGTGCGACTCCTTGGCCGACCACCCCGAGGTCGTCCGCGGAGCGGTCGGCTTCCACTGGGCCATCGACCACTGATGGGAACGGTTCACCGCAACATGGTATGAGTCCTCGGCCCGCAGGCGGCCCACAACCCCCACCGCCCCGCGTGCGGGGGAGGTCGCCGGAGTTCGCGGAGCGAACCCGGCGGGTGGGGGGGTGCCGACATCCAGTGGCACAGTGGCAAACCCTCGCCACCTCGCCACTTCCCCTCTTGACACGCCCGTCGCCCGCGGTATCGTCCCGACCGATTGGCACTCCGTCGTTGCGGGCCGCTCTTGGTTCGGGGGAACCGGGCGGACCGCCCGTGGTCATGGACGACCACCGGACGGGGTTGGGGGGTCGTCGATGCTCCGCTTCCGCAGGCGGTTGATGGTGTCCGGGCTGACGGCCGGTCTCTCCGGCGCGCTCGCCGTGACGGTCGGCTGCCTGCCGCGGCAGTCGGACGCCGACACGAGGGCGCAGGCCGAACCCGACCCGGAGAAGGAGCCGACCGCCAGCGTCGGCACCAAGACCGTCATCAGCAACACCGAGCCGATCACGGTCACGGCCGTCGGGCTGGTGCTCGGGCTGAAGGGGACGGGCAGCAGCCCGCCGCCGGACGGCTACCGCGAGGCGATGGAGAAGGTGCTCAAGCGGCTCCAGCGGAACCCGAAAGAGGTGCTGGACGACCCGAACAAGAGCACGAGTCTGGTGCTGGTGAGCGGCACCATTCCGGCCGGGGCACGCACCGGCGAGAAGTTCGACGTGACGGTCATCCTGCCGGCCGGCAGCAAGACCACCAGCCTGGGCCACGGCGAACTGTTCCCGTGTGATCTGCACAACACCGAACTGGCCGCGAACGCCCGCCGCGCGCTCACCGCCGCCGACATCCCCACGGGGAAAGTGCCGCTGGCCGGCGGGAACGCCGTGCTGGTGGGCAACCGCATGGCGGTGGCCGACGGCCCGCTGGTGGTCGGCACGCTGGTGCCCGAGGGCGGGGAGAAGGACGCCCGCCCGACGACCGACAACCCGGCCGGGCGGGTGGCCAAGGTGTGGGGCGGGATGACCAACCACCTGGACCGCCCGTACCACTTCCTGCTGAACGGCGAGGGGCCGCAGCCGCGGCTGGCGCAGACCATCTCGGCCCGCCTGAACTCGGTCTTCCACGGCACGGGCGACAAGACGGGCAAGGTGGCCGAGGCGGTGGTGAACGGCCGGCCGATGGTGTCGGTGTTCGTGCCGCCGGCGTACCGCCTGAACCACCAGCGGTTCATCCAGGTGGCCCGGCTGGTGCCGCTCGTCGCGCCGTCCCCCGCCGACCCCGGCCGCAAGGCGATGGAGCGGGAACTGCTCGCCCCCGAAACGGCCATCATCGCGGCGATGAAGCTGGAAGCGCTGGGCACCGACGGCGTGTCGTCGCTCCGAATCGGGCTGGAAGACAAAGACCCGCACAGCCCGTGGGTGCGGTTCGCCGCCGCCCAGAGCCTGTGCTACCTGGGGAAGGCCGACCCGACCGCCGCCGCGGTGCTGGCCGAGTGCGCCGAAAAGCATCCGGCCCTCCGCACCCACGCCCTCGTCGCGCTCGCCTCGCAAGACGACGCCCACTGCCTCGACCACCTGGCCGAGCTGATGAAGCGGAAGGGCGACCCGGCCCTGCGGTACGGGGCGTTCCACGCCCTGCGACTGGCGAACGAGAAGCACGAGGCCGTCCGCGGGCGGGAGATGGGGCGGTCGTACTGGCTGCACCAGGTGGCCGGCGACTCCGAGCCGATGGTGCACCTGACCACCGACCGGCGGAACGAGATCGTCCTGTTCGGGTCGGTGTGGCCGGTCAGCGGCGGGTTCGCCTTCCCACTCGGCACCGAGTTCACCGTCACCCGCAAAGAGGGCGAAGAGTCGGTGGTGGTCAGCCGGCTGACGACGAAGGACGGCGAGCCGACGGCCGTGAGCGGCAAGTACCGGGCCGACCTGGCCGTCATCCTGAAGGGGCTGGCCGAGATGGGCGGCGGGTACTCGGAGGCGATCGAGTTCATCCGCCGGGTCCACGCGGCCGAGGGGTTCGCCTGCAAGCTCAGCGTGGACGCCAGCCCGGCCGGGCTGAGCGTCCACCAACTAGCGCAGATGGCCCGCCGCGACCCGACCGCCGCTGACGCGGACAGGGTGGTGGCCGCCGCCACCGGCCAGCGGTCGGCCTCCGACGGCGACATCGTGCTGGTCGGCGGCAGCTACGACATGGCCGCCCCGACCAACACCCTGCGGAAGCCGGCCCCGGTGGTGCCCCTCGACCGTAACCGCGACCCCGGCAGCATCCTCGACCTGGGCAAGGGGAAGTAGTGAGGCTCTCGTAGGGTGGGTCCGCACGGACGGTCACGTCCGGCGCGACCCACGCGAATTTGGTCGGAACGTGGGTCGGCGCGGGCTGCCGCCCGCTGGACCCACCCTACAAGTCTGCTCCCATGCTCACCCGCCTGGAACTGCTCGGGTTCAAGTCGTTCGCCGACAAGACCCGGTTCGACTTCACCGCCGGCATCACCGCCGTCGTCGGGCCGAACGGCAGCGGCAAGAGCAACCTCGTCGATGCCGTCAAGTGGGTGCTCGGCGAACAGTCCGCCAAGGCCCTCCGCGGCGGCGAGATGACCGATGTCATCTTCAACGGCAGCAGTTCCCGCAAGTCACTCGGCCTGGCCGAAGTGACCCTCACGTTCGACAACCGCCGTCGGCAACTGGGCACCGACGCGGACGAGGTGCAGATCACCCGCCGGGTGTACCGCGACGGCCAGGGCGAGTACCTGATCAACCACCAGGCCAGCCGGCTCAAGGACATCAAAGACCTGTTCCTCGGCAGCGGGGCCGGGCACGGCGCGTACAGCGTCATCGAGCAGGGGCGAGTAGACGCGCTGCTGACGGCCAGCACCGGCGACCGCCGACAGATTTTTGAAGAGGCCGCCGGCATCAGCCGGTTCAAGGCGAAGAAGGTCGAGACGCTCCGCAAGCTGGAGCGGGTGGACGCCGACCTGACCCGCGTGCGGGACATCCTCACCGAACTCGACAAGCAGCTCCGCACCCTCCGGCTGCAAGCGGCGAAGGCCCAGCGGTATCAGGAGTACACCGGGCAGTTGCAGGCGCTACGGGTGGGCGTCGGGCTACGGGAGTTTCGTGACCTGACACTCACGCTGGACGACGAAGAGCGGCGGCTGGCCGAGCTGCGCGAAGACGTGGCCGGCGTGACCGAGCGGGAGGGGCACGAGGAGGCGCGGGCCGGGGGCATCGAGGCGACACTGACGGCGGTGGAAGCCGAACTCCGCGGGCACGAGGCGACACTCGCCCGCGCGCGGCAGACCATCGCCGCCAGCGACGCCGTAGTGCGGTCCGAACGCACGCAGTGCGAGCGGGCCGAAGCCGAACTGTTGCGGCTCGGCAAGCAGCGGCTCGACCTGAGCCGGCGGTTGCAGGCCGGGGCCGACGCCGTCACGGCGTCGAGTGCCGACCTCGCCGCCGTCACCGCCGACGCGGAAGCGGAAAAGCGGCGGGCCGAGGCCGCCGCCGCCTCGCTTCAAAAGGTGTCGGCGCACATCGCCGCGCTGCTCGCCAGTTCGCAGGCCGACCGCGACAACCAGTTCGACCTCGCCCGCCAGACGACCCGGCTGCAAGGCGAGACCGACGCCCTCCGCCGCGACGCCGACAAGCTGAAGCGCGAACTGAACGGCAAGCTGGTGGAAGCCGAGCGCACCTCGCAACGGCACGACGCCCTCGCCGGCGCGCTCGACGAACTGAGCCGGTCCGATGCCGACGTTCAACACCAGCTCGCCAGCGCGAAACAGAACCTGGCCGAACACGTCGCGTACCGCGACGACCTCCGCCGTCGGGCGGACGGTTTGCAATCCGAATTGGACGTGGCCCGCGACACCCGCAGCGCCCTCCGCGGGCGGGCCGACGTGCTCGAAGGGTTGGAGCGCACGCTCGACGGGGTGGGGGCCGGCGTGCGCGAGGTGATCGCCCGCCGCGCAGCCGGACGGCCTGAATTGTCAGGCGTTTTCGGGCTGATCGGCGAACTGCTCTCCGCCCCGCGGGAGGTGGCCGCGCTCATCGACCTCGCCCTCGGCGACGCCGCCCAGCGGTTCGTCGTCACGTCCACCGAACTGGACCGCATCGCCGCGGCCCTGACCGACCTGCCCGGCCGCGTCGGGCTGTTCCCACTGTCGCCGTTCGCTCCGCGAACGGACGCCGATCCGTTCGCAGAACAGACGGACCACGTGTCGGCCGCCACGCTCGTCACCGTGGATCGCCCCGAACTCGCCGGCCTGCCGCACCAGTTGCTCGGCCGCGTGTTCCTGGCGCCCGACCTCGCCACCGCCCGCGCCGCATCGGCGAGTTGGCCGCACGCCAAGTTCGTCACCCGCTCGGCCGAAGTGCTCGACGCGGACGGCTCACTGACCGTCGGGCCGACCGGCGGCGGCGGCGGGTTCCTGTCGCGGCGGAGCGAGCTGCGCGAACTACGATCCGAGATCATTCGGCTCGATGAACTCGTGCAATCCCTCGAAGCGCAGCAACTCGCCCTCCGCCGGCAGGCCGACGCGATGGACGCTCCCGTGCGAGCACTTGAGACCGAAATCGCCGCACTCAGCGGCGAAGCCGGCACGCTGCAATCGCAGATCGCCACGCAGCGGCAGGAGCAGAAGCGGCTGGCCGACCTGATTCAACTCGTCCGCGAAGAGGCGCGGCAACTGGAGGCCGAAGTGCGGTCGGTCGAAGCCGCCTTCGCCCGCACCGCCGAGCAGTGGCAGGCGGCCGTGACGCACGAAGCCGAGGTGAGCGCGCGGCTCGACCGCACCGAGGCCGACCTGACCGCCGCCAACGCCGACCGCGACCGCAAGCAAACTGAGAACACCGCCGCGCAGGTGTCGCACGGGCGGGTGTCGGCGCACCTCGCCGGCTTGCGGAAGAAGCACGAGGAACTGGAAACCGAGCTGAAACTGCGGCGGTTCGACGCGATGAACCTGACCACCTCGGAGAAGGCCGCGGCCGTGCGGTTGACCGACAGTCAATTGCAAATGCTGCGGGCGACCGACACCGCCGCGCACGCCCACCTGAGCAAAGAGAACGCCGAGCGGGTCGCCCGCGTGCTGGGTGCCGACCGCGACCGCCTGCGAACGGAGCGCGAGCGGGTGAACGCCGGGCTGAAGCGGTTGCGGGAGGCGTGGGGCCAGCAGCGGGAGTTGATGCACCGCCGCGAGATGGAGGTGCAAGACCTGAGCCTGCGGCGGGAGGGCATCGCCGCCCGCATCCGCGACGACTACGCGATCGAGCTGGCCGACCTGGCCACCGCCCCCACGCCCGGCGGCACCGACGACGACCCGATTCCCCTGCTGCCCGCCGACGTGCAAACCCAGATCGACGACCTCCGCAAGAAGGTGGCCAAACTCGGAAACGTGAACCCCGAGGCGGTCGCCGAACTCGCCGAGTTGGAGACCCGCGAGACGACGCTCCGCACGCAGCACGACGACCTGGCGAGCGCCCGCGACAAGCTGATGGAGATCATCACGCAGATCAACACCGACAGCCGCAAGCTGTTCCTCGACACGCTCGCCACCGTCCGTGGCCACTTCCAGGAACTGTTCCGCAAGCTGTTCGGCGGGGGCATGGCCGACGTGGTGCTGGACGGCGACGACCCGCTCGAAGCGGGCATCGACATCACCGCCCGCCCGCCGGGGAAGGAACTCCGCAGCATCTCGCTGCTGAGCGGGGGCGAGCGCACCCTCACCGCCATCGCCCTCCTACTGGCCATCTTCCGCAGCCGGCCGAGCCCGTTCTGTCTGCTGGACGAAGTCGATGCGGCATTGGACGAAGCGAACACCGCTCGCCTCGCCACGGCGCTCCGCGAGTTCCTCGACCGCTCGCAGTTCATCATCATCACGCACAAGAAGCGGACGATGGCGATGGCCGACGTGATCTTCGGCGTGACGATGCAGGAGAGCGGGGTCAGTAAGCAAGTGAGCGTGCGGTTCGACGACTGGCCGGAGGACGAAGAGCAACGCCAAGCGGCGTGAGGCGCGCGAGTGCCGTCCGGGCGAGTGCCGTACAACCCGCTTCGAAGTCGCCGAGCTGAAAGACCTGGCCGCAAAGGGTGCCGACCTGACCCCGCTGCCCGACGAGGAACTGTGCGACGCGGCGTGACGCACTGGTAGGTCGGGCTGTTCCCGACGGCGGTTGGCGTCGGGCACAGCCCGACCTCCAAGAGTCACTGCACCTGCGGGTTCACCTTTCGCACGAACTCGTCGGCGAGCCGGGTCCGCTCGTCCGCGTCGCCCGCCGTCAGCGTGACGTGCCCCACCTTCCGCCGCGGTTTCGGCTCCTTCCCGTACCAGTGCAGGTGGGCGTTCGGGATGCTCAACACCTCGGCGAAGTTGGGCCGACTGCCGATCAGGTTGAACAGCGCCGAGTGCCCGACCGCCGCCGCACTGCCGAGCGGCAGCCCGCACACCGCCCGCACGTGGTTCTCGAACTGACTCGTCACCGCCCCTTCGGTCGTCCAGTGGCCGCTGTTGTGAACCCGCGGGGCCATCTCGTTCGCCAGCAATCGCGGGCCGTCCTGGAACCACTCGATCGCCAACACGCCGACGTAGTTCAACTCCGTCATCACCCGTAACGCGAACTCGCACGCCCGCTCGGTGAGTTCTTCACCCGTGCCGCCGGCCGGGGCGAAGCTGCGGTACAGCATCCCCTCGCGGTGTTCGTTCTCCGAGAGCGGGTAGAAGGCGGTGGCACCATCCCGCCCACGTACGGCGATAACCGACACCTCGCGGTCGAACGGCACGAACCCTTCGAGGATGAGCGGACGCCCGCCGAGGGTGGCCCACGCGGCTTCGGCGTCCGCTTGCGTTCGCAACACCGCCTGCCCCTTGCCGTCGTACCCGAAGCGGCGGGTCTTCAGCACGGCGGGCAAACCGATGGCGGCAACCGCGGCGTCGAACTGCTCTCGAGTGTCGATGGGGGCGAACGGCGGGGTGGGGATGCCGAGCGACTCGAAGAAGGTCTTTTCCACCAGCCGATCTTGCGACACTTCGAGTGCCTTCGGCGGGGGGAACACCGGCACCCGCTCGGCCAGCCAGCGGGCCGACTCGACCGGCACGTTCTCGAACTCGTAGGTGACCACGTCCGACCGCTTCACCAACTCGTACAGCGCTTGCAGGTCGTCGAACTCGCCGCGGACGTGCCCGGCCGCGACCGCCGCGCACGGGTCGGCACCAGGATCAAGAACGGTGGAGGTGATGCCGAGCGGGTGAGCGGCGAGGGCGAGCATCCGCCCGAGTTGCCCGCCACCGAGGATGCCGAGGCGCATGGGGTTCACGCCCCTGGGCGATGGCGTCGCGGGCGGTTCGCCCGAACGTCGGTGACGCGCATTACGGTGCCATCGACCTCGAAGGAGACGACGAGCATGGGGTGGAAGTAGACTCGCCCGTTGCCACCCCGTGACTCCCCCGCCGTCTCGCCGGACTCGGCCAGGGTGTGATCGACGGCGTCTGTGGCGTGCGCCAAGTCGTCGCGCTCCCCGGCGACGGCAGCAACGTAGATGGCGGCCAGTTGGTCGAGCGCCTCGTCGGACCAGACGACATCGTTCATCCCAGGCTCCGCAGGTGTGCGATGACCTCGGCGGTGGTGTACCACCGTTTCGCGTTCTTCGCTTGCGCCGCGATTTCCTCACCCGTTGGCAACGGCTCCTCGCCGGCGAGCGCGACGCCCGGCGGCAGGTAGTGACCGACGAAGTTGCCTTCATCGTCGACGAGTGCCACGGGATCCGCCTGTGCTGTGAGGAGTGCCTTCAGGTCGTTCGGGATCGGAATCTTGCCCATCACGTTGTCTCCGGGTGGTACGGGCCGTATTCATCTTACCCCGCCGGATTGCAGTTCTCCATCACCTCTTGCGTCTGCTTGGCGCGGAACGCCAACAGTTTCTCCCGCACTTCGGGGTACTTGTTCGCCAGGATGGAGGCGGCGAGGAGGGCGGCGTTCGTCGCACCCGCTTTGCCGATGGCGAGCGTGCCGACGGGGATGCCGGCCGGCATCTGCACGATGCTGAGCAGCGCGTCCTGCCCGCGGAGCAAGCTCGCTTCGTGGGCCACCGGCACGCCGAGAACCGGCAGGTGCGTCTTCGCCGCACACATGCCCGGCAGGTGGGCCGCCCCGCCCGCCCCGGCGATGATCACTTCCAGCCCGCGGTCGAACGCCGTGCTGGCGTACTCGAACAGTTTGTCCGGCGTGCGGTGGGCGGACACCACCTCGCACTCGTGCGGGACGCCGAGTGACAGCAGGGTGTCGGCGGCGTGCCTCATCACGTCCCAGTCCGACCGGGAACCCATGATGACGCCGACCAGTGGGGTCGTCGGGAGTTGGCTCATTTCACCACCAGAACCCAGTCGTTCTCGTCCGGGGCTTGCAGGTCGATGTTCCGCCCCTTGATGATCTCGCCGGTGCGGGGGCTGATCCACTCGACCGGCCGCGGCTTGTTCTGATCCACCGCCACCGACACCTTCCCGCCCACCGGCATGTATACCACCACCGTGCCGCTCTTCGCGTCGGTGGCGCACGCCACGTACTTGGCCGGGTCTTTGGGGTCGATCTGCGTAACAGTCTCCGGCGTCGGCCGCAGTTGCGTCCACTCCACCCGCTCGAAGATGTCGCGGACGTACTTCATCTGTTCGGTGGCGGGCAGATCAATCGCCTCGCTCCACACCTTTGCCACGCCGGTGCCCTTATGGTCGGTCGGTTCCTCGCCCGGCTTCGTGTGCCAGCTCCACACGCCGTGCCCGCCGTAGGTGACTCCCGCCACCGGCGCGCTCAGCAGGCTCCAGTAGATCGCCCGCCGCACGTTCAACTCCGGGTGCGGCTTCTTGCTGGCGTACCCGTTGTGCCCCTCATACGGCGGCTCCAGGTTGATGACCGGCCGCGTGAACTCCTTCCGCTTGCCGTACTCGACCACCGGGCCGGCCGTCATCCACTTCAGCGCCTTCTCGCTGTCGCCGTGCCCGCTCTGGTAGCCCAGCGCGGTCAGCCACTTCTCGTCCTCCCAATCCTTCCACGGGAAGTTCTCGCCGGTCGGGTGCGTCGTCACCGGGGCGTCGGGTTTGTCGCCGAACACCGCCTTGCCGATCCGCTTCCACATGGCGGTGTCGTCTTTGCCGTACTGGTTGTCGCCGGCCAGAATCCACAGCACATGGGCGTCCTTGTACCGTGCCACTTCGAACTTCACGAGCGTGACAATCTGCTCCTCGGTCAGATCTTTCCCCGCATCGCCCTTGCGATGTGCCCAACACAAGATCGGCACCGCCAGCAGCCCGGCGTCGTTGATCGCCTTCAACCGCGCGTCGCACCGCTTGTAGAACGCCTCGTTCGGCGTCAGCTTGCCGTCCGTGAGCGTGTACGACGGGTTGCCGTCGGCGTCGGTCGGGGCGCACCGCCACGGAGAGGCCATGTTGAACTGCACCGCCGTGAACCCCTTCTTCACGCGGTCGGCCAGGTACTTGTCCCAGTCCTTCTCGGTGCTGAGCGCCGGGCCGGTCCAACACGTATCGGCGAGGAAGAAGAACGGCGTGCCGTCGGCGTGCTCCAGGTGCGTGCCGGATTTGGCCACGCGAATGCGGCCGTGCTTGGCGAACGGCGTGTCGGCCGCGACCGCGAGTGAAGTGGTTACGAACACTACCAGCAAGGAGAGGAGTCGCATGAGGGGAACTCTGAAGAGGGGGACCACGAATCAGACGAATATGACGAATGAAGAGCGAGGCGGGAACCAACTCCCCTGTCTTCTGTTCTCATTCGCCTTATTCGTCTGATTCGTGGTGAACACTACTCACCGCTGCACCCGTGCCGAGCCGCCGGCGGCGAACGCATCCACCTCGGCGAACCGGGCCATGGTCACGTCGCCGGGGAAGGTGGTGAGCAGTCCCCCGTGCGCCCACCCGAGCAGCAGGGCGTACTCGGTCGGCGTCAGCGGGCGCTCCGCCTTCTTCTCCCACTCGTCTTTCCACTTCGGCAGTTGGGGGGTCATCAGCCCGTAGATCAGGCCGGCGGCGAACCCGTCGCCCCCGCCGATGCGGTCCACCACGTCCAGGTGGCACTTCGGGGCGGCGAACTGCTGCCCGTTCAGCCACAGCACCGCGCTCCACTCGTGCCGATTGGTCGTGTGAACCTCGCGGAGCGTGGTGGCCACCGCCTTGATGTTCGGGAACTTCTGCACCGCCTTGCCGATGGTCTCGAAGAACTTGCTCGTGTCGAGGCCGGTGTCGGCCTTCTGCCCGTCGATGCCCAAGCCAAGTTGCAAGTCCTCTTCGTTGCCGATAAGCACATCGACGTGTTCGACGATCCGCCCGAGCACTTCCGTCGGCTTCCTGTTGCCACCCGCCGCGGCCCACAGCTTCGCCCGGTAGTTCAGGTCGAAGCTCGTGACCGCCCCGGCCGCCTTCGCCGCCTTCATGCCTTCGATGATGAGTTCGCTCGTCGTGTCCGAGAGGGCCGCGAAGATGCCCCCGCTGTGGAACCACCGCACACCGCCGCCGAAGAGGGCCTTCCAGTCGAAGTCGCCCGGCTTCAGCAGCGCCCCGGCCTCGTTCGAGCGGTTGTAGAACACGACCGGGTTCCGCACCCCCGCCCCGCGGTCGGAGTACACGGTGGCGATGTTCGGCCCGCGGACGCCGTCGTGCTCGAAGAACTTGTAGAAGGGCGTGACGCCCATCGCCCTCACCGTCGCCTGCACCAGCTCGCCGATGGGGTACGCGGGCATGGCCGAGCAGACGCCCGTCTTCAGCCCGAAGCAGTCGGACAGGTTGGCCGACACGTTGTACTCGCCGCCGGACACGTGGATGTCGAGCGTGCGGGCCTTGCGGAACGGGATGATGCCGGGGTCGAGGCGGTGGACGAGCGCCCCGAGGGAGAGGAAGTCGAGGCCGGCACCCGCCGGCGGGACGGTCAGCGCGGACATGGAATCTCCGTGAACGACAGTGCGGGAGAGCACAGGATTCGTTACGGAGCGAAGTGGCGATTGGCGAGAACGGCATCGTGCCGCTGTACTATCAGGTGAAT
>JANNQE010000974.1:0-2302 GCA_031441625.1 Planctomycetia bacterium | reverse complement strand
CCGTGGTCGTGCTGGTCGCCTGCGTCGTCGCGCTGCAGGTCTGGCCGATCGTCAAGCTGCGCGGCGCGATCGACTGGTCGCGGCTGTGGCCGTTTCTCGCCGGCGGCGTGCTCGGCGTGCCGGCCGGGGTCGCGATCGCCCGATCCCAAGAAGGAACCCGAGAAGAAGCCGTGAGCGGGGCAACGCCGCGGCCGCGGACCGGTCATGCTGGGACGGGGGCGAACGATGACCGAAGCGGAGTGGGTAGCTTCTGGACAACCGGAGAAGATGTTGAGGTTCTTGGGCGAGTCGGGCAGTAGGCGAAAATGGCGACTTGCTTAGGACTGTACTTTCCGCAACAATCTCCAGTTTACGCGGCGAGGTCCAGTAGGCGTTCCGCGGTGGCCGCGATTTCGGACTCGCTGGCCCCGGCGCGCAGAGCCGCGCGAATCTCTTCGCCCAGCAATTCCCGCGTCCACGCCCGTCGTTTGTCCGCATGGCTCGGCCGCCGCGGTTCGTCGTCCCACGGGCTCGCCGAGCGGTGCCCCACCAGGTCCGACTCACCTCGCGTCCAGGCCCACGCCTCGGTCATCACGAACGTCCACAGACAGAGGTGAAAGGCACCCACGTTGGCCCACACGAAGCGCACCTGCTGCTGACCCGCTCCCACGATCGCCTTCACGTCGCGGAACGCCGTCTCCAGACTGAACCGATCGGCCACCGCTTCCAAGACGTCGGCCACGCTCGCCGTCGGCTCGGAACAGAAGAACGCCACCCAGCCCGTCGGTTCGTCGACCAGCACCACGCGGATCGCCCCGCCCGCCGGACGCCACGTTGCCACGAACGTCTTGTATTTCTTCTCGACCGACCGGCCGTAGAGGTCGAAGGTCGCCCGCGTCCATCCCCGCCGCTGACCGCCGCGCTTGGCCAGACAAATCCGCTGCTCGCCATACACGCGCGGCCGACCGCGTTGACCGGCCGGTCGCTCTCCGGGCACCGTACACAGCGCCGCGTCCTTCCGCAGGCGGCTCACCACCGTCACGCCCAGGGCCATCATCGGCTTGAGGAACGCCGCCTTCGCATAGGCCCCGTCGGCCACCACCCACAGCGGTTTCCCCCAGTGCTTCAGCCACGTCACCGCCCAACGCAGCAACTCGACGGCGAACTCCAGCTTGGTGCGGAACTCGGGTCGGTGCTTGAGATCGATCTGGGGTAAATCCTTCTGGCGGATGTAGAGGCGGGCCAAGAGCGGCAACGCCGTGACGCCCCAGGTCGCATGGCGGACGAGCAGCCCGAGCACGACCCACACGTGGCCGTAGACGAACGGACTGCCGGCCGGTCCGGGCGTGGGGTTGTGGTGGACGCCGGCTCCTTGCACGTGCGGCCCGTACCGCGGCGTGGGCGTGTCGTCGAGGGGCAGGGTCAGGCGACGGTCATTGGCGACCAGCGGCTTGACCACCGCGTTGGCGAGTCGGGCGGCGATGAGGTCGGAACACTTCCCGGCCGCGGCCACGGTGGTGTAGCACGGCTTGTAGTCGCGGCTGAGGCCGACCGCGCGAATCCAACTGGTGACGGTGCGGCGTCCGCGGGCCAGCAGAGCCCCGAGAAACAACCGGGCCAGCCGGGGGGCGGAACGCGGATCGAGCACCGCAGCCAGGTGGAAAAACCAGTGGCACGGGGTGGGCGTCAGGGGCGTGGTCTGCGACGATGACATGGCCGAGTCCGTTCGGTCGTTGGGTGGCGGTGATAACCCCCATCGTCCCGAACGGGCCGGCACTCGTCTACCCGGCCTCGATCACCCCCTCACCGGTAAGAAATCACGGAAAGTACAGACCGACCCCGACGAGCCCGTCGTTCGGGGGCACGCCTGGGCACGCTATTCCGTGTAAACGGTGGTACCGGGGTGGCGCGCGGAGCTGAAATGGTGTAAAGTGTGCGCGGTGTGGAATCCATAATCGTCGGTGGAGCTTCTCCTTACGCACAAAGACCGATGACGGCGTTGCTTGGGGTGCAAGAGGTCGTGGGTTCAAATCCCGCCGGCCCGACTGAAGAAAACCCTTGGGCGGCAAGCGGAAACGCCGCCGCCCAAGGGAACCCCAAAACTCAGACTTGCAGCAATAATTGCAGCAGCCCCCGGAGAGCCACCTCCGAGGGCTGCCCATGGCAATCCTTGCGGATCACCTCTGGTCCACATTCGCAAGGAGCCGAGCAATGGCCCGCAAGCCGTATTTCCGCACGTTCGACGGATGGTGGTACGCCCAACTCCGGGTTGGTGCCAAGCGCAAGCAAATTAAGCTGGTCAAGGGCAGGGAGAACGAACAGG